>CALFXQ010000038.1 GCA_937958285.1 uncultured Fusibacter sp.
CATTGGGGATACAAGAGGCGTCTGAAATGGGCAAGTCAATTTTTTTCTTGTTGGAGACAAATCCAGGACCCGGCTTAGGTATTTTGATGGCCTATTGGATCTTTGCTAAGGGTATGGTGAAGCAGTCAGCACCGACATCGATTATTATCCATTTTTTAGGTGGCATACATGAGATTTACTTTCCCTATGTACTCATGAACCCAATCTTACTCTTGGCAGTAATCGCTGGTGGTATGAGCGGAATATTAACCTTTTCTGTTTTAGGCGCTGGTTTGATTGCAACACCATCACCTGGTAGTATCTTTGCTCTAATGGCCATGGCACCTAAAGGAAGTCTGATTCCAGTGCTAGCGGGTGTAATTGTGTCGACAGCTGTTTCGTTTGCAGTTGCTTCATTCTTTGTAAAGAAAAAGGCATCTATCGACACCAATGAGCTAGTGGAAGCACAAGCTCGAGTATCCACGATGAAAACCATATCAAAAGGTCAACTTGCACAATCAGTGCGCAAAATTGTAGTTGCATGTGATGCGGGGATGGGTTCAAGTGCAATGGGTGCATCGACATTAAAGAAGAAGTTAAAAACGGCAGGGCTCAATATTGAAGTGCTGCATGCCGCACTCGAAGATATTCCATTTGATGCTGATATTGTAATCACCCACTTGAGTTTGGTCGATAGGGCCAGGTCAATCGCAAAATCTGCTGAACTTATTGCAATTGATCAGTTTGTAGGAACACCTGTCTACGATGAACTAGTGGTTCGATTAAAGGCACAATAATCATTTGCAGTGAGCGGGGATACTCTCGCTGACTCTTGATGTTTAAAGACTATTATTCGGTTTTGGCACGCGACATAAGTGCCATATCCCTTTAATTAACGAGGTATAATCATGTCTGTGATTGGGTATAATTAAAACATGGCACTTGTTAAACATAAGGGGGCGCTTATGAAATATGCGCGTAGAATTTATGAAATTGTTCATACCATGTTGCAAAGAGATGATTTTGCTACATGGGAGGCAATAGCGGAAGGCTTGAAAATCAGTAAGAGAACAGTCTTTCGTGAAATGAATGAGATTGAAGGACTCATTGAGCACATGGGCATGATACTTCATAAGCGCACGCGCCAAGGTGTTTGGATTGAAGCGACTCCCAATCAAAGACATGAATTCGAGTACGCATATATACATTGTGATGACAAATTTTTTGATCAAGAGGCGAGAGCTCAACGTTTAACTCTGGCGCTGCTCAATTATAGGGAGCCAAAAAAACTGCTTCACTTTGCTACTGACCTCGGCGTTTCTGAAGCAACGATTTCTCATGATATGGATCGACTAGAGGGATGGTTTAAAGAAAGACAACTGAATTTAGTGAGGAGACCGGGTTTAGGGGTTTATCTCGTAGGTGAAGAACTGGCATTAAGAAAAGCAACTGTGGATTTTTTGTATGAGTATTATCCACACGAAGTACTTATGTCAATGATGCACAACCAAAATTTGTCAGAAATTCAAATACTAAAGTTCTCTGTAGAAGCAGCCTTAATTGATACTCAAGTCTTCACCAAAGTGCGTAGTGTACTTATGGAATATAAAGAGATTCTCTCTAAAAAGCTAAGTGAACAGGTATATGGCAACCTAGTTGTTCATTTAACAATCGCTATGCAACGGATACTTAGAGGCGAAGCGATGATTATGCCAATTTCTCTATTAAATCAGCTTGGTGAAGATATACAGTTTGAGATTGCAAGAGCAATTGGGGAAAGGCTCTCTGAGTCATTCGAAATTCAATTTCCGCCCTCTGAAATCGGATATATT
>CALFXQ010000039.1 GCA_937958285.1 uncultured Fusibacter sp.
CAACTGGGCAACTTAATTGAACGCTTTACAGAACCAGCCGACATGATTGTGGCAAATATAATCGCCGATGTCATTGTGCTCTTGGCAGACGATATCGTGCGCCTGATGCACCAAGACACGATCTTTATTGCTTCGGGTATTCTCACAGAAAAGCGGCAGTGGGTGGAATCCCAGCTAATTGCGAAGGGATTTATACTCATCGAAGCCGAAGACAAAGGCGAATGGTCTGTGCTTGTCGCCAAGAAAGGCTAGGTACTCGTGAATCGCTTTTACGTGCAGCCTTCATCTAATCATACCTGTAAGATTGTAGAACCAGACGATATAAAACACATTTCCAAGGTGCTGCGTCTCACAAATGGCGATCATCTAGAAATTTGCGATGGCAAGGGCAATGAATACTTTGGAACCATCACTGCTGTTGGCCAAAGCGGCATCGATTTAAAGCTAACAGGTCCTCTAGAAATCCCAAGGGAATTGCCTGCAGAGATTTGGCTCTTTCAGGGCATCACCAAGGGTCAAAAGTGGGATTATCTTATACAAAAGGCAGTGGAAGCCGGTGTACACCACATTGTACCAGTAGCGATGCACCGCTCGGTATCTAAAATTAGCGATGAAAAAGCAGATAAAAAAACAGATAGATGGCAAAAAATTGCCGACGAAGCGGCAAAACAGTCAAAGCGCGGTGTGCTACCCCAGTTTCACAGCCCACTGAGTTTTAAAGAAGCCCTGGCGATGCAAGCGGATTTTGATTTAGTCCTCACCGCCTTTGAGGGGGAGAGGGAAAACAAGCTTAAAACAGTGGCCGATCGAGTGGTCAGTTCTAAACGCATCGCGTTATGGGTCGGTCCAGAGGGTGGCATTGAGTTAAAAGAAGCCGAGGCGCTGGCTGCGGTAGGGCCATTAATAACCCTTGGCCACCGCATTCTTCGCACAGAAACTGCGCCGGTGGTCTTACTGGCACAGCTGAGTTATATATTGGAGACATCATGAGAACAGTGGCATTTTACACCTTGGGATGCAAGGTGAATCAGTACGAAACAGAAGCCATGAAAGGGCTATTTGTCAAAAACGGCGACACCGTTGTGCCGCCAGAAGAAAAGGCTGACATTTACGTGATCAACACCTGCACCGTCACCAGTGTGGGCGACAAAAAGTCGAGGCAGTTTATAAGACGGGCCAAGCGCCTCAACGAAAATGCCATTGTGGCGGTAGTTGGCTGCTATGCCCAAATTGCCCCCGACGAGGTCATGGCCCTAGATGGGGTAAATTTGGTGCTTGGCACAGATGGCAGGCATAAAATAGTGGCGTTCTTAAGCCATATTAAAGCCACCGACAAAGTAAAAGAAGTGGGAGATATTATGGACACCCACGATTTCGAAGAACTCGAAATCGATGCGGTTTCCGATAAAACCCGCGTGTTTTTAAAGGTGCAAGAAGGGTGCAATCAGTTTTGCAGCTATTGCATTATCCCCTATGCACGGGGAAATATTCGCTCGCGTCAACCCTTCAATGTGCTCAAAGAGGTGGAACGCGTGGTTGCCCATGGCTTTAAAGAGGTCGTGCTGACGGGCATTCACTTGGCATCCTACGGTAAAGATCTTGGAAATATTAGCCTGGCGGACCTAATCGAGGGTATTCACGATGTACCTGGACTCGAGCGCATACGCCTTGGTTCTTTAGAGCCCCTTTTAATCGATGCGACGTTTATGCAGCGGCTTAAAAGCCTCCCTAAAGTTTGCGATCAGTTCCATTTATCCCTTCAAAGTGGCTGCGATTCAACGCTAAAGCGCATGAACCGTCGCTACAATACCAAGCAGTACAGCGATGCTGTAAGGTTAATCCGAGAGGTTTATCCCCTTGCAGGCATTACCACAGATGTAATTGTGGGCTTTCCTGGTGAAACCGATGGGGAATTTGAAGAAACCCTCAGTTTTGTGAAGGGTATTGGCTTTAGCCAGATGCACGTGTTTCCCTACTCTAAGCGGGAAGGCACAAAAGCCTATTACATGCCCGATCAAGTGCCAGATTTAATCAAGCAAAAGCGTGCAGATATACTAGGCCAAGTCGGCCAAGTGCTACAGGCCCATTATTTACATCAGTTTATCGACCAGACTGTGGCAATTCTCGTTGAGGGTGCCGAGACAGCGACTGAGTCCGAGTCCGTGAAGGGGCTTACACCTCAACATGTAGAGGTGATTTGTGCCCTTGCACCGAGCAGCGCATCTACGAATATGGAGATTAAACAGCAGAGTGTGGTTTTAGTGAAGATTCGTGCGGTTGATGCAGGGCGAAATTGCCTTTTGGGCGTACCAGTTCAATAAAGGAGCTAACGATGTGTTTATTTTGTAAAATTGTCGCAAGAGAAATACCATCAAAAATTGTTTACGAAGATGGGCAAGTTTTGGCCTTCGAAGATATCAACCCCACTGCACCTACCCATGTGCTCGTCATTC
>CALFXQ010000040.1 GCA_937958285.1 uncultured Fusibacter sp.
GCGATCTGTTCAGTCGCAAGTCTGGTCCGGCGGTAGCCGGGTTACCGGCAAACCTTATAAAGAGAGACTGAGGGACAGGCCCGATGAAGTCCAGCAACCGGTTTAAACAATACGGTGCTAAATCCTGCAAGCGAATGCTTGAAAGATGAGGAGAGAACCAGCGCCTTGTCTTGTGTGAGCAGAGGTGCTTTTTTATTTCCCGCAATACCATCTTCTAAACCCAAAGATGACTTCAAGGGCTGCGAGATTGGGATAGACAACATTAATCTACCTGATTCGTCAGGACACAAACCAAGGAGGTTTCAAAATGAGAAAGAGATTTTTCACTTCTGAGTCTGTGACTGAAGGCCATCCAGACAAGATCTGCGACCAGATTTCAGATTCGGTACTTGATGCGATTTTCGCACAAGATCCAATGGCGCGCGTAGCGTGCGAAACATCAGTAACGACAGGCTTAGTACTCGTTGCAGGTGAAATTACAACAAATTGCTATGTGGACATTCAAAAAATCGTCCGCGAGACAGTAGCAGAAATCGGATATGACCGTGCAAAATTTGGCTTCGATGCCCATACATGTGGCGTACTCGTTGCACTTGACGGCCAATCTCCTGACATTGCACAAGGCGTAGATAACGACCTCGAGCACAGATCAGGTCAAGAATCCGACGCTGCAAGCAATACAGGCGCGGGCGACCAAGGCTTGATGTTTGGTTATGCATGTAACGAAACACCAGAATTGATGCCATTGCCAATATCATTAGCACACAAATTAGCGCGTCAACTTTCTGTTATCCGAAAAAATGGAACTGTAGACTACCTTCGTCCAGACGGTAAGACACAAGTAACTGTCGAATACCACGGTGATAAGCCAGTGCGCGTAGACACAATCGTTATTTCTACACAACATGGTCCAGAAGTTGAACATGCGACAATCGTAGAAGACCTAAAAAAATACGTAGTAGCACCAATTGTACCAGCAGAGCTACTCGACGAAAATACAAAATACTTCATTAACCCAACAGGACGTTTTGTCATTGGCGGGCCACAAGGTGACGCAGGCCTCACAGGGCGCAAAATTATCGTAGATACTTACGGTGGATACGCACGTCACGGCGGCGGTGCATTCTCTGGCAAAGACCCCACAAAAGTTGACCGTTCAGCTGCTTACGCAGCGCGTTATGTCGCAAAAAATGTGGTTGCAGCAGGACTTGCCGATAAATGCGAAGTGGAACTCGCCTATGCAATTGGCGTAGCACAACCTGTTTCAATCTTAGTTGAGACACACGGAACGGCAAAAATCGACGAAGAAAAAATCGAAGAACTCGTTAAAAAGCACTTCGACCTTCGCCCTGCAGCGATTATCCGAGATCTCGACCTCAGAAGACCCATCTACAAGCAAACGGCAGCTTACGGACATTTTGGCCGCACAGATATCGACCTCCCATGGGAGCGCACCGATAAAGCAGCAACACTCAAAGCGGAAGCAGGTCTGTAAGTCGCCTCTCAGTCCTTGCAATAAGTATTCAATCCAAATCAACAAGGCATCCTTTCGACCTCTTCGTCGTAAGGATGCTTTTTTATGTAGCAGTTTCTTTTGTGCCTGATTTTATATAGATTGGCCCAGATCACATTTCTCAATGTCAGATGTTCCAGCATGCCCATTTGTTTTGAGCACTCGAGTAAACCATCTCAACGAGACGCAAGAGATGAGCACTCTAGAGTGTTAATTTGAATGTAAAAGTGCTCAACATAGTTTATAATGATGAATATAGAAGATGTTGCATTCTGAATAAGAATAGTAAGAGGTGTATTATGGAAAAGAAGATTATTCACGACATAGAGAAAAGAAGATTTATTACGACAATCGATACACATGTTGCAGAACTTATCTATGAAAGAGATGAACTGCAACGTACATTGTCTTTTACGCACACCTTTGTACCTAAGGCGCTTGAGGGGCAAGGCGTAGGCAGAGCATTAGTACAAGAAGCGATAACCTATATGCGCAGTGAGGGATATACAATGGTTCCCGTTTGTCCATTCGTGATTGCATATGCAAAGAAGAACATCAAGACCCTTGAGGACATATTGCCCCAGGATTTTGAGCGTTAGAAGACAACAAGAGACAACAAGAGACAACAAGAGACAACAAGGGACTTGCAACATTTCGGAGGGTTTATGAAGATACTCGTAACGGGCGCTGGTGGTTTTATAGGCTCACATGTATGTGAGCGCTTAGTGGCGCAGGGACACAATGTAAAGGGCTTCTTTCACTATAATTCAGCGGGTCAACTCGGACATTTGGAGCAATCTCACATCAAGCAAGAGATCGATGTACACATGGGAGATGTCAGGGATTTTGACAGTGTATACCGAGCGATGGGCGATGTAGATGCTGTGCTCCATTTAGCTGCCTTGATTGGCATTCCTTACTCGTATGATTCGCCAAAGGCATATATCGATACAAATATTAATGGCACTTACAATGTTCTTGAGGCAGCTAGAATCTTTGATACACAGCGCGTTATTTTGACATCTACAAGTGAGACCTACGGCACAGCTCAGTATGTGCCCATCGACGAAAAACATCCTATCAATCCTCAGTCGCCTTATGCGGCGACAAAAGCAGGAGCAGATGCTTTAGGACTTAGTTATCACAAATCCTTTGGCACGCCTGTTACGATTCTAAGACCCTTCAACACTTATGGGCCCAGACAATCAGCGCGCGCGATTATCCCCACAATAATGACACAATTGTTGGCAGGTCAACGCACAATTAAGCTTGGCAATTTAAGCGCGACAAGGGACTTAAACTTTGTGGAAGACACGGCAGAGGCTTTTTTGGCAGTGCTTAATTGCGAGGCTGCTATTGGTCAGTCACTCAATGCCGGGAGCAATTTCGAAGTGAGTATAGGGGATTTAGCCCAAGCCATTATCGCACAAGCGACACTTCCTTATGCTGTAGATATCGCAGTCGATCAGACACGTCTTCGCCCTCAAAACAGTGAAGTCGAGCGCCTTTGGGCCAGTGCCGAACAGCTTCATCAGCTCACGGGTTGGAGCCCAGCATACACTTTACCCGAGGGACTAAGAAGAACCTATGAATGGTTGGGCAATCATCTGAGTGCTTATAAACCTGGCCAATATATGAAGTAGCGATAATCATAATAGTTTCAAGTATTCTTTAGTTTTAAGTGTTCTTTAGTTTCAAATATTTTTAGTTTGAGCGTTTTGTAGCATCAATAATTCTTTGAACAGTTTCACAAAGGCATAAAAAAATGGCTTGCAGAATACCTGTGAGCCATTTTTATGTTGCTTACTTTTTAGTGTCACTGACATGGATCATGTGATGCGGTGGGTTGCTATAGCGCGCTGCTTCCGACTCTTGCTGGCGCTTGGCGTATGGTCTCGATTACATAATCCCTATCTTTATCGGTAAGTGAGGTGCTGCAGGGGAGGTTTAAGATGTGCGCGAGGTAGTAGGGGGCTAGTGAGATGGTGTGGTGTGGCGCGTCAGCATAGGGCTTTTGCAAATGGTTGAGATGCCAGATGGGTCGGGTTTCAATATCGAGTTTCTCGAGGTGGTGCAGGAGCTGATCCCTCGAAATACCATATTGCGCTGGATCTATGAGCAGAGAATAGAACCAATGATTGCTCCTTGTGCCCGCATTAAAGGGCAATAACCGGAGACCTGGAATCCCTTCGAGTGATGCTTTGTAGGCCTCGTAGTGGTGCATCTTAGTGGCGATAAACCCCTCGAGATCCGCCAACTGACTGACGCCAAGGGCCGCTTGCAAATTGGTCATTCTGTAGTTATAGCCAATATGGTCGTGGATAAAGTACAACATATCGTCTTTGGCTTGGGTCGTGAGGTAGCGCACCTGGTCGAGCACGGCTTTATGGCGACTCACCACCATACCACCACCGGCTGTGGTAATAATTTTATTCGCATTAAACGAGTACACACCTGCATCCGCTAAAGTGCCAGCAAAACGCCCAGCATTCGGACCCTCTGTGTAGTAGCTGCCCACAGCTTCTGTCGCATCTTCGAGTACCGGAAGACCGAACTTGCTTGCCAATGCCATTACACGGCGCATATCCAATAAGTTGCCAAAAACATGGACCACAACTAAAGCGCTAATTCGCTTGCCCGTTACATTGTGGGTCAATATGCGGTCGTTGTGCAAAGTCACATTAGCTCCAGGGGCCAGAGTAAAGTCTGTTAGGGTAAGGGTACAGTCCTCGTTGAGAAAGTTTTCGAGGGCATTTAAGTCCATATTGAGGGTGTCGTCGCAGTCGATAAATACAGGCGTCGCACCGAGATAGGTGATTGGATTAATGGCGGCGATAAAGGTGAGCGTCGGCGCAATGACCAGTGTATCCCTTGTAACACCCAGCACCTGAAGAGCTGTATGAATGCCTCCAGTTCCACTTTGGCAGGCCACAGCACCGTCGGTGCCTACATAAGCAGCCATCTGTGCTTCGAAGGTGCTGAGAAAGCGCCCGCCGCCTGCAATCCAGTTCGTGTCAATACACTCTTTAAGGTAATCGGAAATAATGGGGTCTAGGTTTGGTATAGAAAGGGGAATGCGCGGCATGTTGTACCTCCAAATGATGCTTCACAATGTCTGAGGGGATGCGATGATATGGGATGCGATGATATGGGTGTGTGTGGATTTAGGGCAGGCGTTTTGCTGGGCATCCCACATAGGTGCCCTCCAGGGCTGGGGTTTTTAAGAGCGTGGACCCTGCACCTAATATGGTGCGATCTGGCAAGGTCACAAAAGGCAAAATGGTGCTGTTTAGTCCGATAAAACAGCTGTCTCCCAAAAGCACACCCGCACCGGTCACTGCACCTGGGCCAATATGACAATAGTCGCCAATGGTGCTCTCGTGTTCGACAACGCTCGCTGTATTAATAATGGCGTGTTTTCCAATTGTGCTCATAGTGTGGACAACGGCCTTTGGCATCACCACAGTTCCCTCTGATAGCCTTGCGCTTGGAGATATATAAGCCGTGGGGTGAACAACAGTAGCCCACTTGAGACCTGGCCAACGAAGTGATTCCTCTTGTCGAATGCGGTTTGAACCAATTGCCACGATAGCAAAGGTTTCGGTATTGCATGCCAAAAGTGCTGGGATTTCAGAATAGTCGCCAAGATAATTGCAGTAAGTGGTCATGGCCGGATGGGGTTCAAAGTCGATGTACCCTGTCAAGGTGTATGCGTTTTCGGCGCGCACAACTTCGGCCACAGCCATGGCGTGTCCGCCGCCACCTAGTAATATCAATATCGGCTTATTGTACGCGTTCATAAGTGCCTCCTAGAGACGAGTATGTGAGTATAGTAACATCATAGCAAAGGGTTTGATTCTGTGCAACTTGCAGACTAGAGGATAATTTAGCGACCCATTGCGCGCCGAAATCTTCTTTTGTGTTATAATCAAAACAGCCCAGCCTCAAAGGAGACCTTATGGCTATTGTAATCACCGGAGAAGTAAAGAGCATTATCTATCAAAACGAAGATAATCACTATTATATATTAGCTGTAGATCTCGGCGACAAAGAAGTTACCATAACTGGGACTTTTAATCAGATGGTCACCGATCAAACCTACGAATTCCATGTCGTCGAAAAGGCGCATCCCCTGTATGGCATGCAATATGTAGCAGAAGCCGCGCGAATCATAAGTCCAAGTACTTCCAAGCAAATTAAGGACTTTTTGGCATCCGGCCTCTTTGAGGGAATAGGCGAGACTACAGCTGGGCGCATTGTAGATGCATTTGGCACCGACACCTTAGATATTATGCGCTACAACCCCCGAAAATTGCTAGATATACCAGGGATTGGTCCTGCCACCTTCGAGAAAATCCAGGCATCTTTTGAATCTCATATTGAAGCAGAAGATGTGCTCTTTTTTTTAAGTCATCAGGGCATGTCGGTAAAGCAGTCCTTAAAAATCTACGAAGCTTATGGCTCCCATACGATTGACAAGCTTAAGCGAAATCCCTATTACCTGGTCAAGGACATTAGAGGTCTTGGCTTTAAGCAGGTCGATCAATTGGCCATGCGCCTGGGGTTCGATCATCGCTCGATGGAGCGCATTGAGTCTATTTTATTGTATTTATTAGATGCCGAATCGATGAACGGACATATGTATATGACTTGGGATGCCCTGTCTGCATCTGTTTTAGACATGGTAGGCGATCCAGGCGACCTTCTTGAACAGGCACTCAGTGATCTTACTCTGCAAGGGGAGATTCATCAAGAGCGAGGACCAGATGGCCTTCGCGTGTATTTGCAAAGCATGCATCGCAACGAGGTGGGAATTATCCGAGAACTCGCAAGAATTCAACATGGCATGCCCAAAGCCCTGCAATTCAAAGCGAATTTCAGTCGACTCGAGCTCACCTTTGAGCAACAGCTGGCCTGCGATAGCGCCTTCGACGAGCCGCTATTTATTTTAACCGGCGGTCCGGGCACAGGAAAAACCACAATTCTTAAAGAGCTAATTTTGCGCCTTGAGGCTGCTGAAGTGACCTATGCCCTCTGCGCGCCAACGGGTCGTGCCGCAAGTCGCATGGAAGAGGTCATCGGTCGGCCTGCTTCTACGATTCATCGCTTGCTCGAATACCAGTTTAATGAAGATACAAGTTTTCTGCATTTTGAACGCAATTTTGAGAATCCTCTCGATGTGCAAGTCGTCGTCGTCGACGAGGTTTCGATGTTAGACGCTTTATTGTGCTTAAAGCTCTTAGAGGCGATCAAGACCAATAGCCGCCTTATTTTGATTGGCGATGCCAATCAGCTGCCTGCGGTGGGGCCGGGAAATGTACTCGGCGATTTAATGGCATCTGGTGTTGTTAAAACAGCACAGCTCACGCAGATTCACAGACAAGCAGAAGACAGTTTAGTCCTCGTCAATGCCCATGCCATACTCAATGGTGGCGAGCTGTTTGTCAATCAAAAGGGCCGCGACTTCTTTATGATTCACCTGAGACAGCAAAGAGAGATTTTAGATCAGCTTTTAAATTTGGTGGCGGTGCGCTTGCCTAAATACTACGGCATAAGCGCAATAAAGGATATCACGATTTTAACCCCTGTTCGAGGTGGGCTCTTGGGTGCAGAAAACTTAAATGCTACCTTGCAAGCCAAACTCAATCCTCACTCAGAAGAGAAGTTCTATGGCAGGTTCTGGCCTGGCGATAAGGTGATGCAAAATAAGAACAACTATACACTAGAATGGACAAAAGCCCAGTCACTTGAGGATGGCGTAGGTGTCTTTAACGGCGATATAGGAACAGTAGAAAACGTGAGTCGCCAAGGGATGGTCGTATATTTTAACGATAAAAAGCGCGTGGTCTACACAAAAGAGCAGGCTGATGATTTAGTGCTAGCCTATGCGATGACTATACACAAAAGTCAGGGCAATGAATTCGACTATGTTGTGATTCCCATTTTCTCTATGCCAGAACCACTGCGCTCTAAAAACTTAATCTACACGGCAATCACGCGGGCAAAGAAGCAGCTTACCTTAGTAGGTGATCAGCAGATTTTAATGCAACTCGTAAAAGAACAACGGGTCATTCAAAGGAACTCCAGCCTTGGCGAGCGTCTTTACAAAGTCTATCATCCCTTGTAAAACTTGAGATGGGGTGGCATTATGCGTGTACCTAAGCAGTTATTGCCGTACTTTAAAGGACTGAGCAAAGGGTTGCTTGCCAGAAAACCAACAGTGAATATAAGATTTGCCTGGGAGCAACTTCTCGAGGCTTTATTTCCTCGCGACGAGTCCTGTGGACTATGTCGACGCACCACACTAGTGGCTTATCCTTATTTATGTACATCCTGTCTAGAAAAATTAACACCCATCGTAAACCCCTGTACCACATGCGGGCGGCCTCTTGTAGATATAAAGTATCCATGTCCCTATTGCAACCCTTCAGCAGAGCCTTATAAGCAAAGGTTCTTGGGATATATGCTAAGTGGCGAGGGAAGATACCTTATGCATCGCTATAAATATGGTGGCGAGCGGCATTTGGCAGTGGTTTTAAGTGCCCTGTTTGTCACACAACTCCATCGTCAATTGCAAGAGAGCATGCCAAATGCTATATCTAAGATGGCCTTGCCTTTTACCGCCGTTACGAGTGTGCCATCTGGCCGTAAGCGCAGCGCGCAGCGTGGCTTCGACCACTGTGCAGACTTGGCTAAAGAGGTGGCTAGAACTTTAGAGATACCATACATAAGGTGCATGATGCGAATAACCCACGAACGCGCTCAGGCGGAATCCACAAGGGCTGAGCGCGTCAGTAACCTTGAACACGCCTTCCAATTAGACGTGCGCGATGGCGAAATTGCCCTGTCAAAAGCGAGTACTCTTGGCCATCATCGCCTTTTGGTGCTAGACGATGTATTGACAACTGGCGCAACATTAGAAGCGGCTACCGCGGCATTAAAAGCACAATTTCCTCATCTGGTGATTTACGAGGGCGCAATTTTTTATACTGCCAAAGTTCAAAATGCAAGTAATGACGAAAATTATGTGGATATTTTGTTTGAATCTGCCGATTATTGACTATATATATATTTAGAATGTGAGGTGAATGCATGAGACATGAACATTGCAAAGAGTGCGGTAGAGTATTTCAATCCACCATTGGTCAAAAGGTTTGTCAGACCTGTAGAGACCGCCACGAGAGAGCCTATAGAGCAGCCAAAGAGGTACTTTTAGGTGAGCCTAATGCGACCTTTAAAGAGATTGCCAGAGAAACGGGCGTCGATATAGAGTTGATTAAAAGGTTGTCGAAAGAAGGTTTAATTCATGTGCTCAATGCATCTGAGGGCAGTATAGAGTGTGAACGTTGTGGTCGAGAGATTCTTGTTGGTCACATGTGCGAATGGTGCGAACATGAAGTGCGCGGCATGCTAAAAGATATGTCAAATGGAATTAAAAGTAGTCCAGAGGCCCCTATTACTAACAGAAGTAAGACTGGTTTTCACATCAGAGAAAAATAATCCATAAAAGAGTTAAAGTCACCCCCAACTTTGCCGATAAAGTAATTAAGAAATTCGGTGCAATTGGGGGTGTTTTATATGAAAATCACGCAGAACTTACAAGTACAAAAGGTTGTCAGCAAATATGCGCAACCCATTCAGAAGGCAGAAAAAGCCTCTGGGCTAAAGTTCTCACCAGACACCATTGAGATTTCTGAGGCGGCAAGAGAAGTTCAAGTTGCAGCTAAAGCCCTCAAAAATCTGCCAGAGGTGCGAGAAGACCTCGTGAATGCCATAAAACAGGCCATTCAAGATGGGACTTACAAGCCTTCCAGTGAGGACATTGCCAAGAAAATCTTAGGACGTTAAAAAGCGCACGGCGGTTTGAAGGACAACCTTAGGTCGTCGTGCAGGCTTAACGTCTCACTCAGAAGCGAGGTGTTTTGTGAATTCAAATTTTTTCGGTGAATTAATTGATATTATGCAGCAAGAATCGAAGCTCTACGGGGAGCTCAAAGCACTGCAAGAAGAGAAAAAACGCATAATTATAGATAACGATGTGAGGGCATTGGATGCCATTACCAATAAAGAGCAAGGATTTGTCAAGGCCATCGTACAACTTGAAGCCATTCGGGCTAAGGCTGTAGATGGTCTTTGTAAAGACCGAGGCAGTAAACGCATCGACCACTTGTCTGAGCTGTACCCTATTCTAAATACATTTGAACAACAGCAAGTGAAGGTTTTCGAAAATAAGCTCTTAAAAACAGTTCAAGATATTCAAGATATCAGCCATGTAAATGGCAAGCTAATCGAGCAGTCTTTAGAATTTATCGATATTACATTGGAATTGGCCCAATCCTTTGGCGCACACGATGCTGGTTATGGCAAAGGCGCTGAAGAACGCGAGGTCAAGATTAAAAAAGGCCTATTCGACGCCAAGGTGTAGTGCTCTAAAGAGCCATAGGCCCTTGGCTTTTCTTGATAAAAGGTAAAGGTGGTGACATTATGGCATCAACATTTTTTGGTTTAGGGATTGCAAAATCTGGATTGTTTGTCTCTCAGCGAGCACTTAATGTGGTATCTCATAACGTTGCCAATGCCAATACACCTGGTTACTCTAGGCAACGACTCGATTCTAGAGCGACCTCACCGGAATTCTTGCCTGCAGTGGCAGGGGCTTTGGGTACTGGTGTTGACAGTGAGGCCGTAAAGCAAATACGCGATGCCTTTTTAGATTTTAAAGTGCGCACAGAGATGACAACACAGGGTGAATGGGAGTTTAAAAAGGAATTGTTGGGAACCATAGAAACGATTTTCAACGAGCCTTCGGATTCAGGATTGCGTTCAATTATGGATATGTTTTTTCAATCTGTTCACGAACTCAATAAAAATCCAGAGAGCTTAACGGCGCGTGCATTGGTGCGCCAGCGCGCAGTGGCTCTCAGTCAGAATATAGGCGGTATGTATGGCAATCTCGTGAAGTTGCAAAAGGACATAGACTTTCAACTGCAAACCGTTACCTCACAAGTAAATGGCTATGCAGAGCAAATACGAGACTTAAACCGCGTTGTCTATCTAGCAGAATTAGATGGCAGCAAAGCTAACGATATTCGAGATCAACGCAATCTCGTGATCGATCAATTGTCGAAATTGGTAAATGTCGATTACTTTGAAGACAATCAAGGGCGGTTCTCCGTTTTGATTTCTGGTAAACCCATTGTCTCTCATTACAATATCGATAAAATAACCCTCACTGAGCGTTTGAACAAAAAGCACCCCGACGATGCTTTCAAACTTTACGATGCAGGCTGGGAATCTGGATCCACATTTAGAGTGACAAGTGGTGAGATGAAGGCAATCTTCGATATGCGCGACGGCATCGATGCAGAGAGCAAGGGTATTCCCTATTACGTAGAGAAGCTAAACGAGTTTACAGATCGCTTTTTCACAGAAGTGAACCGTATTCACATGGGTGGTTACGATCTCGATGGCAAACCCGGGTTAATGATGTTTACAAAGAACAATATGAGTTCTGCTGCATATGAACAAGAACTGAAAACTACAGGTCTAGATGGCAAGCCGCCAATAGACTTAACATCGGATGTATTAAAAGGTACAAGTACCTATTTTACAAAAGAGCAAAACAACAACGTTATTGCAGAGAATATTAAGCTGATCTTGCTAAACAACCCCAATTACAAAGATAAGTCTGTAAAATTTTTATCGGATGGTCGCTATTACTTAGTAGATAGAATTCCCGCAAATCAGATGACCGTTTCTAGTGACATCGATGCGGATCTCGACAAGATTGCAGCATCAGCCACGCTACAAGGACTTCCAGGTGATGGCGCCAATGCGCTGCTACTGGCCAACATGAGAAAAAATGTAAATATGTTTACATGGGGTAGCCCAGATGACTACGTCAAAAGCTTGGTCGCTAATCTCGGTGTAGATTCAGCGGAGGCGATTCGTTTAGAGAAGAACCAAAAGGCAGTCATTGTTGAGTTAGAAAATAAGCGACAGGCCATTATGGGCGTCTCCCTCGATGAGGAAATGGCGGATATGATTAGGTATCAGCACTCCTATAGTGCAAACGCCAGAGTAATGACCACCATGGATGAACTTTTAGACATCGTTGTAAACCGACTAGGTTTAGTTGGTAGATAAGGAGGTTCGCAATGCGCGTAACCAATAACATGATGACCAATACGCTGATGCACAATCTTCAGAAGAATCTGTTTCAGATGGAAAATTATCAGTCCTATCTTTCCTCTGGTAAACGGGTTCGAAAAGCTTCTGACGATCCCATCGATGCAACTAAAATATTAAAGTATAAAACCGATATGTCTGAATTTGAGCAGTACGAAAAAAATGTGCGCGATGCACTGAACTGGTTTCAGGTCACTGAAAGCTCTGTTGCAGATACTGGGGATGTACTCCAGCGCGCTAGAGAAATGGCAGTTCAGGCAGCAAATGGCACTTATGCAAAAGACGACCTTGCAAAAATTTCAGAGGAGATTAAAAACCTTCTTGAGCAATTGGTGTCAAATGGCAACTTCGCCTTTGCAGGAAAATACGTTTTTTCTGGTTATCAAACAGACAGACCGCTCTTTAAAGCTGACGGCACATATAATGTGGATGTAACAGATCGCGATTTTCGCATTCCGCCTAAGATGAAGCTCCTTATAGGCACAGGCGAAGAATTAGAGATTACCGTAAGTGGCATCGATTTGTTTGGTGTTGTAGAGGCGCCCAATGCCTTCACTAATCTGTTTACAGATACGGCTGGCGATTCTATTGGCCCCAACAAGACGGCAATAAAAGGGCGTTTTGATCTTAAACAAGCCTACTCTGCAGATAACCTCGATGTCACTGTTGCGGGCATCACCTACCATGTGGATGAAACCTCTTTAGATGGGACTGCAGCGCTCCCACTTAATAAAGATACGATCATAGACCGCTACAGAAACGCACTTGCTGGAGGCGTTGGCCCTCAGAAGCTACTCGATGTTGCAGATGTCTATTTCGATCAACATGAGAATTTAGTAATTGAGTCCAAAGCGACTGGTGTTGTGGCAATGTCGACGGTCGCAACCAACTACCTAACTGCACCGATTTATACGGGCGATATTGCGACTAAAAGCGCTTTAAGAGGCCCGCTTACCTTAACCGGTCCGAATGCAGATTATTCAATTCAAAACTTAGACGTGACCACTTCTCTTGGCAACTTTGTGGTAGACGAGAGCACTCTCAATGGATTCACCTTTAAAGTGACAAAAGAGATGGTAGTTACACAATTTAAAGAAGCCCTTTTGGGTGGCGTAGGCCCCACAAAACTCTCCGACGTGGCGGATATCTACTTCGACCCAAACGATCAGCTTGTCATTAAAGAACGCGCTTACGGTGCCCTTCCAATTACAATGCCCGGCGCACCTATACCCGGTTTCCCAACCACATTCACAGCGGGCGTTCCCACTCAAGAAGCCACACTTAGTTTTAATCAGTTCACTTTTGACGATGCCTACGTCTCTGCCAATGAAGCCGAGATCAAAAGCACACCCGTATACATCTCTTACAATGGCCAAAGAAAAGCTGCAACCATCGACCCGGCAGCCATAATCACAACTACCGCACAATATCAAACCCACTTTCAAAATGCCATCAACTTGGCCTTCGGATCTGGAAAGATCAATGTGGCCCTGGCTGGTGTGGCACCGAATCAGTATTTCAATCTCAACACTGTGGCGACCACGCCTGGCGAGCAACCCTCGCTGCGCCTAGAGGTAATCAAGAGTAAAGAGTCTTCAATTCTCGAAGATATGCGCGATTTTTATACTGCTCTTGCTGCAGGCAGCCAGCCCGGAGTTCAAACATTTTTAAGTAAAGTAGATGGCCATCTAGATCGCGTTTTATCTGTTCGCGCAGACATCGGTGCTAAAGTTAATCGTATGGAACTCGTAACGAATCGTCTGTCGTCCAATCAAGTGTCTTTTGCTGGTATGCTTTCCGATGCTGAAGACGTGGATATGGCTGAGACCATCATGCTTCTTAAAAACGCAGAAAACGTCTATCGCGCTTCGCTTTCAACGGGTGGAAAAATTATTCAGCCTTCTCTTGTGGATTTTTTAAGATAATTCTTTAGAAACTCTTTTAGTGTAGCTTTAAAAAAGGGTATAATAACTCTGTAGTGTTTAATTCCCCGAAGCAAGGAGGTGGACGGGATGAATATACCTCAGCTGCAGATACGCACCACTTGGGCAAAGCTAGGCATGGAAAGCCAAAAGGCCCAAATAGAAATTGAGCAGCCCAAATATCCACAACTCGACATACAAACCCAACCGCTATCTCTTGAGATGAGATCTACGCCCCCTAGAATTTTGATCGATCAGTCTAGATGCTTTGCAGAATCAGGAATAAAGGGAAACGGCGAATTGATTTCAGATAATGCGAGTTATGGTTTCCAAAAGGGGCTTGAAGCGATTGGGCGAATTGTAGATCAAGGCAATCAGATGGCGGATTTTCACAGAGGCGACCCCATTCCAGACCAGGCAATTGACAATGCTTACGATCAATTTCTTCGCGAGTGGAATATGGTAACCATGCCCAGAAGCCGGCCTGATATTCAGGTTATTGAGGGCAATGTAGATATTCAAGTCAATGAAGCGAGAGTGATAAACAACAGCGTACCTCAGCCTGTACGACTAACTTATCGCCCTGGGAGCTTAAATATCTATTTGGCGCAACGCAATAGCATTGAGTTTTCAGTAGATCGTTACGTTTAACATCCTATACATTTATCAAAAAATCGATTACACCTAAATGAAGACGAATTTAAGGAGAGAGTGCATGAGAATTGAAACAGAGTATATGGGCGCTGTGGAATACTCAGAGGAGGAGATTATCCAATTTCCCAATGGAATCTACGGATTTCCCGAGAGTAACAGATATATCATCGTCGGAACATTAACGGCAGAATTCCCATTTATTTGGCTTCAGTCCGTAGATGAGCTCGATGTATCCTTTGTGCTCACAAATCCCTTTCTCTTTGCAGATCATTACGACTTTGAGTTGTCTGAAAGCGCCTTGGCAACTCTTAAACTTGCAAATGTAGAAGATGTTGAAGTACTCACAACAGTTATTGTTAAAGAAGAAATTCAAGAATCGACAATTAACTTAAAGTCGCCAATTGTTGTCAATCGCAAAGACCGTCTAGCAGCTCAAATTGTTCTCGACGAAGACTATCCTTTTAAGTATTTCCTCTTTAAAAACAAAGAAGGCAGCTCATGTTAATTTTGACGCGCAAGCGCAACGAATCCATTATCATAAACGATGATATTGAAATCACAATTCTCGAGTCAGACGATGGAAAAGTGAAGTTGGGCATCAATGCACCTAAGTCAGTCAAAGTGCATCGAAAAGAGGTTTTCGATCAAATCATAGCAGAAAACAAAGCGGCATCTAGTGCTAAAGTTACTACTGAAGCCCTTAAAGCCCTCATTAAAAAATAGGTATATATCCTTCAATCTCAAGACGACGTTTTCTTAAGATTGAAGGATTTTATTTTGGGTAAAGGTAAAAGAGGAGGTGATGCTATGCATTTTGATACGGCCCACTTCGGCCAGTTGGAGGTTCAAGACCATTCAGTGATTACCTTTGAAGACGGGCTACCTGGTTTTGAGAACAATAAAGCCTTTGTAATTCTCAACAATTACGACACCGACGAACCGGTACCTTTTATGTGGCTTCAGTCGGTAGAAGACACAAATTTGGCCCTAGTGCTAACAATTCCTTACTTTGCTAGGCCAGATTATGCCTTCGATATTCCAGAGGAGGTGGTTAAGAAGCTATCGGCTAATGTACCAGAAGATTTGGGCGTTTATGCAGTTGTCAATATCCAAGATCAACTCTCTGATATGACGATTAACCTAGCTAGCCCAATTTTAGTGAGTACTAAAACCCGAAAGGCCATTCAATGGACACTAGAAGATAATCTCTATAGTGTTCGAGAGCCATACGCAAATGGGAATTAGAACAATCGATTTACAAAAGTAAAAAAAAAATATTTTTTTGCTAAAGTTTTTGCCGTTGGTGACGATAGAGACTGCAGAGGCTTTATCTAGCCTTTTGGTCATAGCAAGGATGCAGACCAAACACATTCAAGGAGGAAACATTATGAGAATTAATAACAACCTAATGGCGATGAATGCCCACAGACAATTGGGCGTCAACAGCGCATCTCAAGCAAAATCGCTTGAGAAACTCTCTTCAGGCTTCCGCGTTAACCGTGCAGGCGACGACGCAGCTGGTCTTGCAATTTCAGAGAAAATGCGTGGTCAGATTCGTGGTCTAAACCAAGCTTCAAGAAATGCTCAAGACACCATTTCTCTCATTCAAACGGCAGAAGGTGCTTTGACAGAAACACACAACATTCTTCAAAGAATGCGTGAGCTCTCAGTTCAATCCGTCAACGATACTAACACAGACGCTGACCGTGACG
>CALFXQ010000041.1 GCA_937958285.1 uncultured Fusibacter sp.
GAAAATAAGAAAATAAGAAAAAAAATGTGCTTATATACTAATAGAGACCCGTTCTGTGAACGGGTCTCTATATTTATTTAATACAGTATGTTATACTTGTAGTAGTAGTATATGACAATTAAAAAAGAGGTAATTTTGTGAGGGTTTTAGTTCTTATCTAAGAAATTGAATATTGCGAATTGAGTAACGTTGTGTAGGTGCCTGTAGCCCCTACGCTGTTTGCTGTGTTCGCAATTCTAGATAAGAGCACAGACTGTCCACTTGAAGACATGGCCGTGGTTTTTGCACGGCCATTTGCGTTTTTTGAAAAAAAACGCTACCTCGACCTTCAAAAAAGAGAGCAGATCCGTGGATTTGCTCTCTTTTTGTATCCATTTTATAGGAGGACCCATGTTCCATTCAGAAAAACTTTCTCTAAACGAAATTTTAGACACCATCGAACAAATCGCCATCACACCACAGGGAAAAGCTAGAATTCGCTCACTCGAACCCTCAACGGATTGCAATTGGATCGAAAATTCTCAGCAGCAAATCGCAGAGGCAAAAGGCATTCTCGACACCTCGGGCACCTTCCCTCTAAACCCGCTCACAGGCTTCAACAAAGCATTCGACGACCTCACCAAACACGCCGTACTCAGCGCTTCACAGATTTACGCCCTCGGCAGTTTCTTAGAGGATGTAGAACGCATACAACGCTTTATGGTCACTAAGGCCCAGATCGCGCCCACCATTAGTGTTTATGCAACTTCAATGGATAGCTTACCTCAGCTACTCGAGAAAATCAGCACTTCTGTTCACGGGGATTCAGTGCTAGACGATGCCAGTCCTACCCTTTCAAAAATCAGAAAGCACATACGGATGACAGAAGATAAAATCAAAGACAAATTGAAAAGCATCTTACAGATAGCCGACAGCAACGCACTTCTTACAGATGCACATATTTCAATGCGAGATGGAAGATATGTAATTCCCGTTAAAACAGCATCGAGAAACCAAATTAGTGGGCAAGTGCTCGATAGCTCTAAAAGTGGCAATACAAGTTTTATTGAACCCGAAGCCGTAAAACGACTGAGCGAATCCCTTCAAGGGTTAAAAGCAGACGAAGACAACGAGTGCTACCGCATCCTCAGCGCGCTCACCGTCGCAATTGCCGAAAGAGAGCACATACTCGCCATAAACCGCGAAGCCTTTATCACCTACGACATTCTCAGCGCAAAAGCAAAATATGCCACTCGCATCAATGCCAGTCCAGTACAAATAACTCCTAGTGGCCCATTGCACCTTATCGATGCGAGACACCCACAACTTGGCAGTAACGCCATCCCCCTCACCCTCGCGCTGAATAATAAGAATATCGTCATCACAGGACCGAACACCGGGGGCAAAACAGTGGTATTAAAGACAGTGGGACTGCTCACTCTTATGGCCATGTGCGGCTTACTCGTGCCAGCAAATCGCTTATCGACTTTTCGCATCTTCAAAAGTGTGCTCTGCGATATTGGAGATGGCCAGAGCATCACTCAGAACCTGTCGACTTTCTCCTCGCACATTGTTAACATTCAAAACATTCTCGCCTTTGCTAGTGCTGAAAGCCTTATACTGCTAGATGAAGTCGGATCGGGCACCGAACCAAACGAAGGTGCAGGCATCGCCATTGCCATATTGGAAACGCTGCAGAGAAAAGGGGCCAGCATATTGGCAACGACACATTTCAGTCAACTAAAAAACTTTGCGCAAGAGACCACGGGATTTGTGAATGGCTCGATGCTCTTTGACACCGAAACATTAAGTCCACTCTACAGACTGGCAATAGGCGAAGCGGGGAAAAGTCATGCACTGCTTATTGCGCTGAAACTTGGCCTGCAATCGGATGTTTTGGATCGCGCACACCAGCTTACCTATGGACAACCATTTGACCGACAAACCTACTTGGAGCTTCTAAATCAGCAGCTTAATCACCTGTCAAAGCAAGTCATGACTACACAAACACCTATCGATGCAGGTGATTCATATAATGGCGAGCACATTAAAACCGAACCAGCAACCTCACCAGCAACTAGAATATTTAGCGCTAAAACGCCCTTTAGCGTGGGCGACAGCGTTTACCTACCCGCCCTTAAATGCGCCGGTGTGGTGGTGAGCAGCGCCAACCGCAAAGGCGACCATGCAGTGGATGTTAAAGGCAAAAGAATCATAGTCAATCACAAGCGCATGAAGCCATTTATCGATAAGAAGGAACTCTATCCTCAGCAGTACGATTTAGATATTGTCACGAAGTCTTGGGCACAGAGAAAGGCAGAGAAGGCCCTTTCAAAAGGTAAAAAAGGAGGCTTTGAACATCCTAAGTCACCAATATAAGTGTGCTTGTACAAAATCGAGCTTCAATAAAAAAACCACCTGAACAATGTATTTGCTCGATGGCCTAGAGAATGTCTTGCGGGGCCTGTGATTAGCTGAATGGCATCGTCAAGGCATTGATAACAATTCTCAATTGTTTGACAATTGCAATGCCGAGTCGTATAATGATTGTAACCATTACAATCTGAAAGGTGGTGTTTTTGTGTCTGTTGAAACAAGAGATCTTTTAATTTCCCACGATATTAAACCATCCTATCAACGATTGCTCATTTTTAACTATCTAAATAGGCCACATCAGCATCTAACAGTCGACCAAATCTATAAAGATTTATCGCCTCAAGTACCTACACTGTCTAAAACAACCGTATATAATACGCTAAAAAAAAAAAAAAAAAA
>CALFXQ010000042.1 GCA_937958285.1 uncultured Fusibacter sp.
CAGATAGCACAAATGGCAAACTGGACAATGCTGTCATAAGGTCGATTTCGGTTAGCTCATTTGGATGAGTCACGTTCAGTTTTAGTTTAGTGATATTCTCACTGGTGTAAGTCTTCTTAATGCGCTGCACCTCACATTGGCGCGATTGAAGGGCTAAAGTAACTAAATGAAGCGCCTGATCCTCGTTTTTTATGGAGATACTGATGACCGAATGCCCACGTTTAGCTCGGATTCGGCCCTCGATTTTTTGGAAGGCGCCCAAGATGATGTAGAGCATGATCGTGGAGATTACAGCAGAAAAGTATTGCCCCGCTCCGATGGCCAAACCAATGATCCCTACAACCCATAGGCTAGCTGCAGTGGTCAAACCTTTTACGCTATTGCCCTCTTTTATAATTGTACCTGCGCCTAAAAAGCCTAGACCACTAATGACTTGCGCGCCAAGTCTGGCAGGGTCCATTGGACCAGCACCTGAAAAGCTCTCGATTAGCTGTAAGTTAGTGTGAATTGCGACGGTAGAGCCTACACAAACCAGAATGTGGGTTCTAAACCCCGCTGGGCGCTTTAGACCTTCTCTTTCAAAGCCGATAAGCCCGCCTAATAGAGCTGCTAATCCTAGTTGCAATACGAGGGTAGTTGGGTTTAACATAGGCGCTCCTTTTATTTTATGTCTCTTAATAGTATACCCATTTTCTCTCCAATGCGTTATACTTATATCAGAAATTTCAGGAGGAAATTATGGAATCTTATAGCCATATCATGTCCAATCGCGATAAAGATGTTTTTATCCCTTTAGTTCCAAGTGTACTAGGTGCAATGCTCATGAGCAAGGTTTCTCGACAAAAGGAAGGCTTTCGAGAAGATTTAATACATATGGTAGAGGCGGATCTTATAAATTTGCCAAAGCAAAATCAGCATGAGCTATTCAAGCACTCAGTCGTTGTTGCAAATGGTTTTATGGAAAAATGGGGCGTAAATTACGGCCATTCGTCTATTAAAGAACTAGACACCCTACAAATGTGCATTGAGAATAGATCGCGGTGGTTTACTGAAATTCTAGAAACCGTACAGCCATATAAGTTTATGAGCTATATAGAATATTCACTGCGCTACAATCCACCTACAGATTACTACACGCCCAAAGAGCTTGTCGACAATCCGAGGTTAGAGCAAGCCTATATTGCCTTTTCCAACGAAATGTTCACCATTTACAAGGACTTAAAGACAAGATTTGTCTCGTTGTTCAACGAAAAATACCCAGAACTTACTGCTTCTCAGATTGAATTAAAGGCATTTGAAAATGCGAGAAATGTGCTGCCGCTATCGACAAAGGCAAATATGGGCATGCAGTCTAATTTGCGCGCCTTTTGCAATGCGCTGTCAGAAATGCAAGCCTATGAATCCCTCAATCACGAAATAAGTGCGACAGCCACATTAATGAAGGAAGAAGCGGAGCAAGTATCTGTGGGTATGGTGCGCCACGTTGAAGCCTCTGAATACCAAAAGGCATATGTGAGAGCATACTATCATAGAGATCAGTTGCCAGCGGAGTATCCCGTATACAGACAACCCATAGTGACTCCTCGCTCTGAAATCATAGGTGACGAGTCGCTTATAGAGCGCTACGGCGACTTAACAAAGATGAGTCGCTTCGATGAACTGCCCCATACTTTTAGAGGTATTGGAAAGAGCTTTGACGTGTATATGTCAGAAGGGGCACATCATCAGTTTATTCGACATAGAGCATTCGATATACACACCAAGCTCCCAGATGTACGCTATGGCATGTTGCTGCCAATAGAGGTAACAGAGCCTGGGTTTGAAAAATGGACACAGCCAATAGAAGAAATGCTTATTAAGGCATACAGCGCTTCAGTTTCCATCTACGAAGACCTTTGGGATAGCGGCTATTTTGCACTTGTCCCTTATGTCGTATTGAATTGCAACATGCGAAAAACCTCTTTTTTTGGCAATGTTTATGGTATGACACATTTCTTAACGCTGCGAAAAGAAAAGCATGCTCAAGATGAAATACGTTTAATTGCCGGTGAGCTTCACAATCATCTTAGAGATGTAGAGGCGCGTTACCCAGGGCTGTTTCTCGATAAAAATGAAGTTTCAGTATAGGAGGTGCACATATGGAAAGCATGCAAGATTATATGAAAGAAATTGATGCGGCACTAAAGCCCCTTGAACGCGGCGACCTGGTAGAGGGTCTAATCATTCAAGTCAGTGAAGATTCAATAATTGCAGATATTCAATATGCCCAAGATGGCGTGGTTTACGAGGCGGAACTCAATAAAAAGGCTAAACAGTATCGCGAGGGAGAAAAACTGCAATTAGTCGTTACGGGTTTTTCGAAAGACGGAACAGTGATACTCTCAGAAAAGAAAGCACTGCGTCAATTTGGTCAAGCGGCGCTTGATGCCGCTAAGGCGGATAATAAACCCGTCCAATTGCTATTGAAGAGCATTGCAAAAGGTGGTTTCCGAGTAGATATAGGTGGCATTGAAGGCTATTTGCCATTTTCCTTATATCAGTCCCAGTTTCTTAAAGAACCAGAGGCGCTATTGGGTACAACTGCAGAAGCGCTTATTGAAAAACACGACGAACGTGGCTACGTATTTACACGATTGCCAATAGAGAAGCAATTAACGGAGAAAAAAAAGCAGGCCTTTTTTCAAGCCCACACCAAGGGCGAGTCTGTACAAGGCAAGGTGGTGCACTTTAATCGTGGTGGCGTAGTGGTAGAAATCGATGGGATGCGAGGGTTTATGCCTCGCTCAGAAGTGGGTTATAGCAGATCTACCAAGGCAGAAGACATTTTGAACGAGGGAGATGTAATAACCGTCGTCATAAGAGAACTCAATGCGAGAGAAGACAAAATTCTCGTAAGTTTAAAAGACCTTCAACAAGATCCATGGTCGCAACTCTCCGACTATGTCACTATTGGAGATGTCTTTGAAGTCTATCCCATTAACGACAACGGCTTATACCTTTTCTATGAGCTAGCAGATGGTATACAAGGCGCTTTGCCAAAAAAAGAGCTGCCACCAGAAATGAAACAATCTGAAGAACCACATGTTGTAGAGGTTTTGGCCATAGATGAGCAAAAGCGACGTATAGACTTAGCCTATTACTACGAGGTTGAGCAATACGAAAGCGATGAAGAAGAGGAACCTGTAAATTTGGGAAGTCTGTTCGGAGATAAATTGAAAAACCTGAAGTTTTAGGGTAACCACACAC
>CALFXQ010000043.1 GCA_937958285.1 uncultured Fusibacter sp.
AATCCAAGTACTAAGGTACTCGCCAACAAGTTCCGACCTGTCATTTGAAAATACTCCAGAAATGCGATTTGAGTATCTACTGTAATTAAGTGTTTTTCTAACCAAGGCACTACTACCATCAAACCTACAAGGCCAAAGATGACAGAAGGCATTGCTGCAAGTAAGCGAACGAGCTGGATGCAGGCGATTTTTAGCCACCCTTGTGTCCATTCAACAATCGCAACACTAGCTCCTATGGCTACAAATGTGGCAAGAATCAGCGCAAGGCCAGTACTCGCCAAAGTGCCATAGAGTAGACCCAGCATGCCAAATGAAATAGGCGCCATATCTTCTGTGGCATAAAACGCCTCAGATACCTGTAAATCGAAGCCGCTTTTGATCAGCAAATGAATGCCACTCACCTTGAGTGTTGGCCAAGCCTTAATGAGGATAAACACGAAAGTAAAACCAATTAAGACCAAGGCCACAGATGCCATAATGGTCATCACAAGTGTAGGTAGTCTATCCTTTTGCGCATAAGTGCGCTTTTTTGATATAGTGGATTGCATATGCGTTATTTATCTCCTTATACTGCCCGTTTGCAATAAAAAGAATGAGGTCGCCTTTAGAGCGACCTCCGTTCTATAAGGTAATGCTAGTATAAACTGAGGAATCCTTCTTTTATAATAATTTCCTTCTGAACTTCCATGGTTCTGAGGTAATCGATAAATACAGCTGTTGGACCTTTTGGCTTGCCATTATACAGCATAAACAGACCTCTGCCCAATGCATACTGACCTTTATTGACCGTTGTAGCTGTTGGCGCTACATTATCAATTGTAACAATGTGAACTGACTTATCGACAAAGCCAACACTGTCGTAACCGATTGCGTTTGTATTCTTTGCGACGGCCTGCAAAATTAACGCTGAAGACGGTGCTGGAGTAGCAGTGCCCACAATTGATTTCTTGTCTAAAAGCATTTCTTCAAAGGATGCGCGCGTGCCAGAACCTGTTTCGCGTGTTTGAACCAAGATTGGCGCATTGTCGCCGCCAACATCTTTCCAGTTTTTAATTTCGCCTAAAAAGATCTTTCTCGCTTGTTCTTTAGTGAGGTTCTTAACGCCGTTCGATGGGTGAACAATAATTGCAATGCCATCGTCTGCAATGGGAACAGCACTAATCTTATTCGCTTCGTCAGTGGTCAAAGCACGTGAACTCATGCCAATATTGTTAGTTCCTGCAATTGTATCTTTAACGCCCGTACCCGAGCCGCCACCAGCTACTGCAATATTGATGTATTTGTTGGCTTTCATCAGTCTATCTGCAGCTGCTTGAGCAATAGGTTGTACCGTTGTAGATCCCGTGATTTTTAAATTACCAGCCATAGCCATAAAGTAATCGACCTTAGCAACGCGATTTTTTGAATCGTATGCTACACGTGCATTGATTGCATCTCCAAAAGCGCGAATAGGAATCATCACATTTCCTTCAACTACTTGTGGTGTCACTTCTAAGTCTTTTGAAACGCCATTTACAAAGTATTTTTTCTCGTTGACTCTAAATACAACTTCGAAAGCTGCTGTATTGATTGTCGCTCTTTGGAATTCCGCACTCCAAGTAACTACGCCACCGAGCTTTTCTGATACGAGTCTAAGTGGGAGTAAGGTCACACCTTTAACAACTACGGGCTTTGCGCCTTCGTTAATTTCGCTGCCATCGATAATCAGCTTGATATTGCCATCTGCAAAAACACCCGACAAGCTAGTTACCATTAATAAAATCATCAGTAGTGAGACAAAATACTTTTTCATTGTGTTCATTGTGTTCATCCTCTTCATCTTATTTTCCCTTCTTCCTTATACCTCTTTAACTTTACCTGTATAAGCATATGTATGAGTGCGTTGCACCCAAAATCAATCTTAATGAATCTCTGTTAACAAAAGACTAAGAACAGACAAAGAATTGGCAAAGAATTGTTAAGTGTATGTCAATAAAAAAAGTACTTACTTTTTTAGTAAGTACTTAAAGATTGTGAACCCAAGAGCAATTGCCTAAATACACACTGGTATGGGTTTTAGTTGTTTCTCTTTGATGGCATTCCTTGAGTCTACTTTTAACAAGTTCCAAAGCCTCGTTCATGGTTTTCTCGGAAGTTGGCGCCTCATTGCACCTATGGGCGGGAAAGTACCTGGTGAGATGCAAAACGGGCACACCTAATTCAAAAATAATATCTGCCAATTGAAGGAGTGCAGCTTTGGAATCGTTGAAGTTTGGCACTATTAGATAGGTCACTTCGAGATGTGCACCATGGGCTATAATCGCCTTAATTGTTGCGAGCACTGTATTTAGATCGCCATGAATTGCGCGATAATCAGCGGCACTTGTGGTTTTTAAATCGACATTCCACGCATCGATTAAGGGAAGCAACTTTTCAACAATGTGCAGTTGTGCGCATCCATTAGACACCATCACCGTTTTGAGACCATGGGCTTTAAAGGTCTTAGAAATCTCCATCACCGTGTGATGCCACAGTAGCGGTTCATTATAGGTGAAGGCTATGCCCAATACATGATTGGCAATCGCACGATTGAGAAGTTCTGATGCCAAGACAGCTAAAGTTGGTGTTGTAGTATTGGAGCTTGACCTACTAGATATAAGGGCGTGGTTTTGGCACCATGGGCATGCTAGATTACAACCAAAGGTGCCAATGCTCAAGATGGTCGATCCGGGGTAAAACTCAAAGAGCGGTTTTTTTTCAATAGGATCTATGGCCATGGCCAAGATTTGGCCTTCATTATCCGAAGATATCATATTGTTCGTGCATCTCTTTGTACCGCATTTGCCTATCTGCCCACTGGTAAGCAAACATCGATGATGGCAAACTGTGCACCGCATTGCTACACCGAGATTAACTGATATGCCCTTGTACCCAATCCAATCTTCTCGCCATGGACGAGCATGGGGATGCCTGCTTCGAACAGGGGATGTCCATGAGATTTGGCCAATAAATCTAAACAGGCTTGGTCGAGGGCAACGGGGTCAAGTCCAGCTACAATTGCCACATCCTTTGCAATGGGCTCCATCGCACTCCCCATGCAGTCGCACTCGGCAGTCACATTGATGATGTAATTGACGTAGACTATCGATTTGTTGAGACATGCACCAAAGGCATATTCGGCCATTTTCTCTTTGAAGTTTTCAGAAGACCAATCGTTGCGAATTGCACCTACCGGGCAGACTGCAATACATCCAGCGCAGCCAATGCAGCACTTTGGGTCAATTTCTGCCTTGGGGCCAAGGGTGATTGCCTGCACGTCGCATTTTTCAAGACAAAGGCCACAGGCAGTACATTTGCTTTGACTTACAGAGGGCACCATGGCAGCATGCTGAGCCATTTTACCGCCTCTAGAGGCAAATCCCATGGCGAGTTGTTTTATTGCACCACCAAAGCCACCCATGCCATGCCCTTTAAAGTGGCTCATCACGACCATCTGCTGGTATTTTTCGAAACCCGAACCAATCTTGCACACCTCAAAGTATTGCTTGTTAATGGGGATTTCAACATAGGCCTCTCCCCTTTCACCATCTGCAATCTCGATGGGCAGGTCAGTAAAGCCGTGAGCCTTTGCCACGGCGATATGGGAATCCCTTGTAGTGCGCGCGCCGCGATAAAGCACGTTGGTCTCAATATACAGCGGCATAGTCCCTAATGCTTTTAGCATCTCCACTATCTCCGAATAGTGCATGGGCGATACGAATGTTTGATTTCCCTTTTCGCCAAAGTGCACTTTAATCGGAATAGATCCACTAAAATGGTAACCACTTTCTCGATAGGCCGCTTCAAATACATCCTTCGCCACTTCGCCGTAACGACTTTGCTCGATGCCGTTGAGGTATTTTACAAAAACTTTTGATGACACGGTACACCTCCCAAATATTTATGTAAACAAACTGCTTCACGCTCTTATTCTATCATAAGAAATTGCATCTAGATGGCACTAAATATGGTTATTTCATAGGAAAATTGGTATAAATAGGCCAGGAGGTATCCTATGCAACCTTTAACTTCTTATTACGAGCTCACGGCGGCTTTCGCCTCAGCCGTAGATATGGTCAACTACCTGCTCAAAAACCATCACCGCCGCACGGCAATTTTAGCCTGGCATCTGGGCACTGCCCTTCATTTAAAAGATGACGCAATGGCAGACCTTTGTATGGCCGCAGCCCTTCACGATGTTGGTGCACTGACCATTTCAGAGCGCAATGCGCTCATACAGCTCGATGTAGAGCAACCTGAGCCCCATGCCATACTTGGCGCAGCTATGCTAGAAGACCTTCCCAACTTTAAACGGGTTTCATGTATTGTGCGCCATCACCATGCGCGTTTCGACAAAGCCCATGCAGAGACGCCTTTTGAGTCCTTTGTGCTCCATTTAGCGGATCGCATAGAAATTCTCTATAATGCCTCCGAACACTATCTTCATCAGGTCGATTCCATTTCTCAGGTCATTAGCGCCTTGAGCGGTGAGCTTTTTCATCCTGAGGTAGTAGAGGCCTTTTTTACGATTGCCCATAAAGATGTGCTGTGGCTTGATTTAGAACATATGTCTTTAAATGCCCTCCTAGAAAAGGTGCTCGAGCATAAATCGCCAATCGCGCTTACAATGGAAGTATTAGAAGGCATTGCCCTTACCTTTTCAAAAGTTATAGATTACCGCAGTGCCTTTACTGCCACCCATTCACGGGGGGTTGGTGCCATCGCCTATCACTTGGCCACCTATTCCGGACTCGACCACCAAACAGCACAGCGCATTAAAATCGCTGGCTATCTTCACGACATCGGCAAACTTGGCATCCCCACTGAAATTATTGAAAAGAAATCTGAACTCGACGAAACCGAGTACTCTGATATTAAGGCACATAGCTATTTTACTCATGTGATTCTCTCAGAGATTCCGGGCATTAGCGATATCGCACATTGGGCATCTTCACACCACGAAAAAAGAGATGGTACAGGTTACCCTTACCACCTCGAACACAATGCGCTATCTATAGAGACGGATATTTTGTCTTTTGCAGATCTTTTTACGGCCCTATCTGAGAACCGCCCATATCGAGATCCCATGCACAAAGATGAAGTGCTGCGCATTATCATGCTAGAGCTCGTGAGTACAGAAAATATGCAAATGTACGAACTTATCGAAGAACACTACGACTTGCTCGATCAGGAACGCGCTGCGGTGCAAGAACAAGCCCATAACGAATATTACGCCATTTACAGTTACAACCGCAGATCTACATGCGCACCTAACTGATCTTCTTTATTCATGGTGCGATAGGCATCGTCTTTGGGTATGCCCGCTGTGGTCGTGCGCGTTACTCCGCCAGCAACATAACTCTTTCCACATTCCGGACAAAGAGCGCTGTGCAAGGTAACGCTTTGGCTTATTACCTCTCTTTGTTCATTCTCCGCCTTGTTTTGCTCCCTAGAAACATGTTCCATTTCATGAGATAGTACTGCGCTGTACGAAGCCTCTGGCGATACATGCTGGCCAGTTTTAAAAGAAACCCCAGGATCATCTGAACCATCTTGGTAAACACGGCTTTCGCAGGTAATGCATGGCATAAAGCCCATTTGTTTTAAGCGTTTTTCGCCGTATACGTCTTTGAGCATTTGCATGTGCTCAGGCCCTTTATTTTCTCCCTTAACTGCTGATAGCTTGTTCCCCGAGTCAGATATGTTTCTTATGGCTGTACTGCTATTTGAGATTGGCTGCACATTGCCGATATTTGGAAGCGTTTCATTGGATATACGCATAAAAACCACCTCTACCGGATTGATACCCCGATAAGGTGGTTTTTAATCGTTTACTAGATGACCAAAATGCGCGATGCCAGTGGACTAAATTGCTTGTCCGACGGTGCGGCAACGGGATTGCCAAAAGGCATCTGAGCAATGAGTTTCCAATGCGCCGAAAGATTAAAAGTTTCTTTTACATAGCTTTCAATCAGTTCATTGTAATGCTGGAGAGATGCGCCGAGTCCAGCTTCCGACAAAGCTGTCCAAATAACAAATTGTAGCATGCCATTTGCCTGCTGTGACCAGATTGGAAAATTGTCTTTGTAAAGTGCAAAATTCTCTTGCAGGGATTGAATGACCTCTTGGTCTTCAAAGAACAGAACTGAGCCATAGCCTGCAGCAAAACCGTCAATGCGCGTCGCGCTTGCTTCATATTGCTCTGGGGGCAACATTGCTTTTAAAGTCGCTTTAAGTTGTTCCCATAAGGCTTGGTGCGCTTCGTTTTTTAGCAAAATCACTCTCCCACTTTGGGAGTTAAATGCAGTGGGCACATGTGTGACAGCATCTTGAATAATGCTTTCAATTTGCATATATGGAACAACTTCTTCTTTGCCGATGGCATAAACGGAACGTCTATTTTTAACTTGGTGCATAAATGTTGTTGACATGTTAATCCTCCAATAAAAAGTTATAGAGTTTTCGCAACATTTGGAGCATCGCCTTTTTGTCCTCTGCTGGAAACTGTTTTAAAGTGTTGATAATAAACGCATGGTGTTTTGGAAAGATATCGCTTATCCTCTCGCGGCCAAGGGGTGTCAGTTCTGCATAAAAAACCCGCTTGTCTTTTTCGCAATGTCTTCTCGTTACCAATTGTCGCTTGACGAGTTTATCTATCACATAAGTGACTGTGCCACTTGTAACAAGTATCTTTGATGCAACTTGTTGAATGGGTTGTGGGCCTTTATGCCATAATAACTCCAAGACGCCAAACTCGCTGGCCGTTAAATCATAATGATCGAAGTCCGAAGCGACAATCTCAAAAAAAGCGCGATGTGTTCTAGCAATAGCAATGACAAGTTTTAAATCGTCATCTAGATCCATGGTTACCTCCCGTTGAAACCTCTCTTATTTATCTTGATTTCAAGATAAATATAACACGCATATATCTCGATGTCAAGATATTAATCACGATATCAAGATATTATTTTCGTAAGCACTTTATGATTGGATGAGGCTATTAAAAAAACTAAGCGTGCTGACGCTTAGTTTTTTGAGTGCTGATCGATAGCAAAATGCCCTGATTAAGCTTGAGCCACTGCTTCGCTTGATGTACTTGTGGACATACACTTGATAAAAGATGCCAAAATTCCGCTTTATGG
>CALFXQ010000044.1 GCA_937958285.1 uncultured Fusibacter sp.
AACCTGATCGACTCAATAAAAAAATGCTAGAGGACGCTTCATCAACCTGCTGTTCAGACAGTCTAATAATTTGATAACCAGACATTAGCCCTCCATTCTTCACTGAGATTATAACTCATCATTAAATGTGTATTGTATCATCTCGAAAAATCCGAGAAGATGCGCCCATCTTTTACCTCGATAATGCGATCCGCTTTCTCGGCGATTCGCCTATCATGGGTGATAATCACAAAGGTCGTTGACGTTGTGCGATGAATATCCCGTAAAAGGTCGTAAATGACCTCGGTGGTATCTGAATCTAGATTTCCCGTTGGCTCATCTGCAAGAATAATATCTGGGGTGTTTATAAGTGCCCTCGCAATCGCCGTTCTCTGCTGCTGACCACCCGACATATTTCCAGCAAGGTTGCCTTTGACTTTCGTGAGCCCAACAAGGTCCATCAGCTCGTGGGCGCGTTTCTCTAGTTTTCTATCAAACTTACCACTCTTAATAAAGTGTGGCATCATCACATTCTCAAAGGCAGTAAATTCGGGCAAAAGATAATGAAATTGAAAAATAAAACCAATGGTTTGATTTCTTAGCTTTGCAAGTTGGGCCATGTTCAATGTATCTGCACGCTGATTGGCAATCGTCACTTCTCCGTGAGTTGGACGGTCGAGGGTGCCAATGATATTGAGCAAGGTGCTTTTACCACTACCCGAGGCACCAATAATACTGGTGAAACTATTCGCCTCTATCGCCAGGTCCACCTGGTGAAGCACCTGAGTCTTAATCTGAGTACCATATATCTTATCTACGCCACGCAATGTAATGATATCAGCCATTTTTAATCACCTCGATTACTGAAAGCTTGCGGGATTTTAGCGCGGGCATCACAGAGGCAAGCGTGGCCGAGAGCACCGCAATACCACCAGACAGCAGTATAAATTGCACATTGATATAAATAGGTACCACAGGCGTACCATCAGGTTTTAATGCAAAGTTCGTAAATGACCAAAGCAGACCAAGCCCCAATAGAATGCCAAAAAAGCCACCTAAAATACCCAGCATCACACCCTGCCATAAAAAAACAAGACTGGCCACAGGATCAGAAATGCCCATGGCTTTTAAAATTCCAAGTTGCCGCGACTTCTGAAGAACTGAAATGGCGAGTACGCTGGCAATGGCCAAAACAACAGAGATCACGACAAAAACTTGAATGATGTAACTCGAGGTGCTCTGCCCGCTTAGTCCGCTTAAAAGTTGACCGTTCTGAGCCTTCCAGTTGTCGAACTTTACATTTTCAAATGTCGCTTTATCAAAATCCTTGTTCTGAAGCATTGAATCCGCCAGCATATCTGCATCGAAAGGACTGGATATCTGCATTTCAATGGCACTTACCTGTGAATCATCGAGAGAAAAAAAGGCCTGAACATCTTGCAAGCTCCCAAGAATCCAGCTGCTATTAATCGCAGCTACTTTAAAATCCATAATACCGACAATTTTTATGGTCTCAGTGGTATCCACTTCACTCTTGGTGCCTTTAAGTGTCGCTTCTTGTGCCGCTTCTTGTACCGCTTTTACCCGCTCGGGAATTACGAGTTCTAAAGAATCGCCAATAGCAAGACCGTTGCTATTGGCAAGGTCAATACCAACAACTACCTCCGCTAAAGAGCTGGGTAACTTGCCATCGACTAGTGCATCATCAAATTGATAAATTTGCTGGGCTGATGAAAATTCAATGCCTCTAATCAAAACTTGCTCCGTGTTATCCGAATCGTCAAGGGCAAGAAAAGCCCCTTTAGTGAGCGTGGGGGTAGCTGCTGTGATTTCCGGATAGGTCTTTATAAGAAGAGCCAGCTTGTCTTGATAGCCCTCAAGTGACGCATTTTTGTCACTTGGTAGCACTGTGATATGGCTTGACCGACCTATTGTTGCATCCACTAAACTGATCTGCAGGCCTTGTATTAAAGACCCGATAAAGATTTGCACAGAGATACCCACAGCAATGCCGAGGGCAATCAAAATAGTTTGGCCCTTATTCGTGGTTAAAAAACGCAAGGCGATTCGAAAGGCGAGTTTCATAACAACGCCTCCTTAATACTTACAAGGTCCGACACGCTGCTAATGGTAAAGTCTACTGCCAAACGCTCTTTAGCACTTGCAGTATGGTCTATCGCATAGCCACCTACGGCAATTTTGAATGTTTGCCTTATCTTCAAGGGTTCTATTTCCTTTAAAAAATGTTGTAGCTTCGATAGGTGATAATAATTTGTGACACTAATGCAAACCAAGTCTGGTTTGAGTGCTTCTATAGCTGAGATGGCCTCACTTGGCGGTGTATTCGCACCAATAAAATGGGTTTGTATGCCATTAAGACATAGAAAATCCGCTGTCATTCTAGCACCCAGTTCATGATATTCCTCCGAAAGACAAAATATCAAGGCCTTTAAATGTGTCTGCGGCGTTTCCATAACCGTTTCATAGCACATTTCTAGCAAAGTACGTACAATGCTACTTTGGATATGTTCGCGCCAAATAGAAAGGGTTTGCTCTTTTTCGTTACTGGCGATTCCGCTCATAGCAGGAACGAAATACTCAAGATATAAGGCTTGCAGTGGAATTGTTTGGCTGTTCAGCGCTTGCCGCACCATCTTTACACAGGTCCTCTTATCTAGACGTTCTAGCGCCTCATAGAATTCAACATAGTTCATAGCATCTACCTCACTTTTGTAGGTGCCACCCTCGTGCCACCCTCGTGCCACCCTCGAGGGTGGCTCGTACTATATACCCAATAAAAAATCTAAGGCATTGATCACTCGAATGCCATCGTAACTGACTTCAATGTCATCATCGAGAGTTAATACAAACTTTGGGTAGTGATCGTTAACTGCTCTGAGAGGCCTTAGCTCCCGACTAAGGGTTTCAGGGTCTTTCACCGTATAAGCCACTTGATAATAAGAGGTCTCCGTTGGGGAAACAGCAATAAAATCGATCTCTAAGGCATCTACTTTGCCAATGTATACGCTGTATCCACGCCTTATCAGCTCTAAATAAACCACGTTTTCTAGGATGTGTCCCAGGTCCATGTCGCGACTTCCAAGTAACAAGTACCTAAGTCCTAGGTCCGCCACATAGTATTTTTCAAGGGTCTTAAGGTGTTGTTTCCCCTTGATATCGTACCGCTTAACAGGATAGAGCACAAAGCTCTCCACTAGGCCATTGATATAGGATTCCACTGTGTGTGAGGAAATCTTTCTGCCTGCCGAAGTCAATGTATCACTTATTTTTTTGATAGAAATCACGGATCCTATCGCATCAAACAAGAACCTGATGACACTTTCTAGCATCATCACATCTGCTATTTTTTTTCTAGCCACTATGTCCTTAAGAACAACCGTGTTAAAAACACCTTCCAAATAGCCCTTGATAATCTCTTTATCGCCATCCAAGTCTAGAACATAAGGTAGCGAACCATACTGGATATATTGGTTGTATAGGGTCTTGGGATTAGACTCTGGTCTAAAGGCACTTTGGTACTCCTTAAAGCTTAAGGGCAGAACAAAAATTTCTACATAGCGGCCCGATAGCAGCGTGGATAGCTCGCCCGAAAGTAGCTTCGCATTAGAGCCCGTTACATAAAGATCTACCTGTTCTTTTATGTATAGACTGTCCAAAATGCGTTCAAAATCATACACTTGCTGGACTTCGTCCAAAAATATGTAGACCTTCTTTTTCAAGTCACCCATTTTATCCTTAATATAGCTGTAAAGCACCTTAGCCTCTAATAAGTGATGATAATCGTAATCTTCAAAGTTAATGGAGATGATTTGTTCTGCTGCAACACCACTTGCAAGCAACTCTTGCTGAAACAGCTGCATCAAGGTTGATTTGCCACTTCTGCGAATCCCAGTAATCACTTTTATAAGCTTCTTATCACGATATCTTCTGAGTTTATTTAAGTACACTTCTCTTGTTATCATTGGCCCACCTCTAATTGAATTGTAATTCAAATAATAATTGTAATCAACTTTTTTTGAAGTGAAGTTCAAAAAAACAGAGAAAGAGTCGAATGAGCCACCCTCGTGCCACCCTCGTGCCACCCTCGTGCCACCCTCGAGGGTG
>CALFXQ010000045.1 GCA_937958285.1 uncultured Fusibacter sp.
TTCTTTGCCTTTAAAAACTGTCTGAGCAGTGAGATATAAAACCCTAAACGGAAGATAAATAAGAAAAAGAGACCATCTGTGGTGAACATAAAGCTCAATAAGATGCTGCCAATCGCATTGAAGACAAATGCGCCGAAATCTTCTGAGCGCCCATACTTTATATATATTGAAAGTGCATTAAACATAATTAGTGCCACATGGAATATCACGAGCCATCGCAACTGCAAGAATGCAAGACTCTGTAATGCAGGCGCGGACATAATAAAGGCCCCTAAAACAGCGACGAGTATTACAAAGGCCATACTCAAGGCCTCATTTTGCTCTTCTTTATGGGGTATCCACAAAACCAACAGTCCAAAGCCAAAATACAGACTTTCTGAGAACATGATGCTCTTAAACAGCGTTAAAGCATCGCCATTAATTTGCATAAAAATGATAAAGATAATGGTTCCCAATATGCGAATATTGTGTTGAATGGCCAATGCTCTAATCTGTCGATGCAATAGGGCCATCATAAAGAGTCCTGTACCAAAAGAAACCGCAAGAGAATAGTGGATGATATTTAGTTGTTCTAGGGTTAGCAGATTCATATGGGCCTCGCTGTTCAAGAGTGATATAGAATTTACGGCTGTTAAGGTTATTATACCAAATTAATTGTAATATATGCATTGTAAATCGTATAGGCACATTGACAGTAAACTAAAAAAAGACTATAATCGGATAAATGATTATGTACAGCCTAAGAATGGACGAGTAACAATAAATGGTGCATAAGCGAGTCTAGGAGAGTGCGAGCTAGGTGGAAGCCCTTATTGTGAAGAACAGCCAGGAGGCCCTGCCCGAAAAGTGTAACTTAGTAGGCCCAGGCGGTGGAGCAATGCGAGAGCCGTTATCTCTTCGAGTAAATTTGGGTGGTACCACGATGACATCGTCCCATGATGTCATCGTTTTTTGTTTTTTTGAAAAGGATAAAGGAGGCGTAAAATGAGAAGAATCGTCGATATTTCAGAAGTGTTTTCTGACCCTAAAAGCTTTGAGGGTCAGGTGTTGACTTTACAAGGTTGGGTGCGAACAAATCGCGCATCTAAATCATTTGGATTTATTGAATTAAACGACGGCACATACTTTGATAACCTACAAGTTGTCTATGAGGAAAATCTAGATAACTTTGATCAAGTAGGCAAATATGGCGTGGCGACTGGCTTGACGGTAACAGGTGTATTCACGTTAACGCCAGATGCAAAGCAGCCCTTTGAAATTAAGGCAACACACGTTGAATTAGAAGGGGCATCCGATAGCGATTATCCCCTTCAGAAAAAACGTCACTCTCTAGAATATCTCAGAACAATTGCCCATCTCAGGCCAAGAAGCAATACATTTTCAGCAATGTTTCGCGTGCGTTCTCTAGCATCTTATGCTATACACGAATTCTTTAGAAGCAAAGGCTTTATATACGTTCACACGCCAATTATTACCTCTAGCGACTGTGAAGGAGCTGGAGAAATGTTTCGTGTAACAACACTGGACATGATGAACCTCCCTATGGAGGATGGCAAAATTGACTACAGTAAAGACTTTTTCGGCAAAGAGACAAGCTTAACGGTGAGTGGACAGCTAGCTGTAGAACCCTTTGCAATGGCATTTAAGAAAGTGTACACATTCGGTCCGACATTTAGAGCAGAGAATTCGAATACGTCACGACACGCGGCAGAGTTTTGGATGCTAGAGCCAGAAATCGCTTTTGCAGACTTAAAAGACAACATGCAACTCGCCGAGGAAATGATTAAATATATGACCCGCTACTTATTGAAAGAAGCGCGCCCAGAACTGGAATTCTTCAATGCACGTATCCAACCGGGCCTACTAGAGCGTCTAGAATCATTAGTGTCAAGTGAGTTCGGCAGAATCACATATACTGAGGCAGTAGAAAAATTACTCGCGTCTGGTAAGGTCTTTGAATACCCAGTTAAATGGGGGATTGACCTTCAAACTGAACACGAGCGGTACTTAACTGAAGAAATTTATAAAATGCCTGTCTTTGTAACGGACTATCCAAAAGATATTAAAGCCTTTTATATGCGCCTAAACGACGATGGAAAGACTGTTGCTGCATGCGATATGCTCGTTCCAGGCGTGGGCGAGATGATTGGAGGTTCGCAGAGAGAAGAGCGACTCGATGTGCTTGTGAGTCGCATGAGGGAAATGGATTTAGATCCAGAAGAATATAGTTGGTATCTAGACACTCGTAAATATGGTGGCGTGTATCACTCTGGTTACGGTCTTGGCTTCGATCGCTACCTAATGTATGTTACTGGAATGTCTAATATTCGAGATACTGCCCCTTACCCACGGGCCACAAGATTAGCAGATTTTTAGTCCAAAACATGCAAATACGATTAAAGCCCACTTACGAACATAAGTGGGCTTTTCTTCTAAGAATGAATGAAATTAAAATGAATTTTATGATTGCTGTACGAGATTTAAATAAGAATTAAGTGTGCCAGTATAGACTTCTTCTAATCCAGCGTTATCTAAGAAGTCATCGGGTCGAACAAACTCAGGATGCTTTTTTAGGACGCGTATACCACTGTCTGAAAGCACTTTAGCCACAAACTCTGAG
>CALFXQ010000046.1 GCA_937958285.1 uncultured Fusibacter sp.
CTTTCAAGAAATAGAAAATGGGATGATTCATATACAAGTAACACGAGAAGGAGAAAACATACAAATTCGATACACAGACAATGGCAAAGGAATGTCAGAGCTAATTTTGCAACAGCTCTTTACACCTTTTTTTACCACAAATAGAGACAATGGTGGCACTGGAATTGGTATGAACATCGTTCAAAATATCGTTTACGAACAACTAAATGGGAAAATCGAAGTGAAAAGTAGCGTTGGTCGCGGCGTAATCTTTAACATTGTATTTAAAGAGAGTGATGGCGCAGCAGACGAATCAACACCAGATATGTATGTTTAAATAGACCATCATATTAGAACATCTTAAATAGGCTATATCTTGCCGAAGAACTCGGACAAGGTATAGTCTTTTCATTTTTTTATCGTTTAACCAACAGCTTTCTGGGTGTCATCATTTTTGATTATTGCCTGGCTCAGAGTTCATATCTGAATTGTTATGTTATAATGGCTGTGGAGGTGCGTATGAAATTTGATTTTACAACTTATAGACATTTAACACACTTTATTGCTGCGTGTATGGGAGAATTTACTGAAGTTGTGCTTTATAGTTTCGAAGACATCAATCACTCTGTTATCGAACTTGCGCATACAGGCAATGTGAGTATTTCAGGTATTAGCTTAGGCGATCCTCTATCAGGATTTGCCGTGACTGCAATGAAAGACAAGGGAAAAGAAGGCCCACCTTACTATTTGAAGCACACCGATAAGGTTGCAGATAATCGTTCGTTAATAGCAAATAGTTTTTTAATACTAGATAAGCAAAAGTTGCCAATGGGAATGATTACCGCATATACAGATGTCTCCATGTATCAGCATGTCGCTGGAATATTTGAGCGATTAGCAGGGGGGGCAAGCCATCAGCAAAGAGAATATGCAGCGGATAAAGGCCAAATTATGATACAGGAACTCTCACCCTCTGCGATGATTCAGCAAGTGGTAGATGAAATAACCGGCGGGAATCCAATAACCATTAAGCGCTTAACCACTAAGGAGAAAATCGCCATTGTCGAACGCTTAAATCGGGAAGGCTTGTTTCTTATAAAAGGCGCAGTTAGTCAAGTGGCGAGTGTTATTGAGGTGTCTGAGGCGACTGTTTACAGATATTTAAGTAATCTAACGAAGTAGCATAGTTGACGTATACCGAGAGAAAGTGATATAGTGTGTTTGAGAATAATTTCTTGATGTAATAAAAAATTCTCAATACATACATACGACTATGGGAGGGTTACATGTCTACAATTAAACATCCAGCTGAGCCTTTTAAGATTAAAATGGTAGAACCACTTTATATGACATCCTTTGAACATCGTGCAAATGCACTTAAGGAAGCGGGCTATAACCCATTTTCTCTAAAGTCTAACGATGTTTATATCGATCTATTAACAGATAGTGGCACGGGTGCCATGAGTGACAATCAATGGGCAGGCATGATGCTTGGCGACGAGTCCTACGCAGGAAGCCGCAACTACTACAATATCGTGAATGCCGTTAAAGACATCTTTAACTATCAATATGTGGTGCCTGCACATCAGGGCCGTGGCGCAGAACAAGTGCTATTCCCACTAATGTTGCAACCTGGTCAATTTGTGTGCAGTAACTTCCATTTCGACACGACTAAGGCACATGTAGAGCTTTCGGGTGCAAAGGCTAGAAACTTCCTGATTCCTGAGGCCACAGATACCACAACTTACTACGATTTTAAGGGGAATTTCAACATTCCTGCACTAGAAGCATTTATTGAGGAAGTCGGTGCGGATCAAGTTGCGTTCCTTATTATGACGGTTACGAATAATTCCGCAGGTGGACAACCCGTTTCTATGTCTAATATGCGTGCACTAAAGCAAGTAGCGGATCGCTATAATAAGAAAATTGTGATGGACTCAGCGCGCTTTGCTGAAAATGCCATGTTTATTAAGATGAGAGAACCAGGTTTTGAAAATACATCCATAAAAGATATTATCCGAGAAATGTATAGCTATGCCGATGTGTTGACTATGAGTGCAAAGAAAGATGCCATTGTAAATATGGGCGGTATGATTGCCATTAAAGAAGATGTTGAAATCTACAAAGGTGCACAGGCACGTTGTGTGCCAATGGAAGGATTTGCGACATATGGTGGCCTTTCAGGTCGCGACATGGAAGCGCTCGCACGCGGCCTCTACGAAGGCATAGATGAAGATTTCCTGAGATACCGCCTTGGTCAAGTCAAGTACTTGGGCGATAAATTAATGGAGCTCGGTATTCCAATTCAATATCCAACTGGTGGACATGCTGTGTTTGTAGATGCCAGAAAGATTTTGCCACATATTCCTGGCGATCAGTTCCCCGCTCAAGCACTTTGTAATGCGCTATACCTTGAATCGGGCGTTCGTGCAGTAGAAATTGGTTCCTTCCTGTTGGGGAGAAACCCAGAAACGGGAAAACAAGAAGAGGCGCCACTCGAACTTGTGCGTCTAACGATCCCTAGACGTGTCTATACGCAGTCGCATATGGATGAAATTGTAGAGGGCTTTAGAAAGGTAATGGCAAACAAAGAAGCGCTCACCGGCCTTACTTTTGAGTATGAACCACCTGTGTTGCGCCACTTCTTAGCGCGTCTTATCCCATTGGAGTAATCGATGCAGTGTTTTTCACTGAATGTATATGAGGGTCGCAGCGATGTGACCCTCAAAGTTTATCTCAAAGATTTTCAAGGCTCTGAAGGCCCAGATCACAGTTGTCCAGCGGTTCTTGTGCTTCCTGGTGGTGGATTTTTTGGTCATATAGAAAGAGAAGGGGAGCCCGTTGCGCTGTACTTCACGGCGCTGGGATATCAAGCTTTTGTGCTCGAATACAGCGTGGGGATTATGAGTCGCATGCCAAATCCCATTGTCGATACCGCGAAGGCCATAGCGCTTATGCGGGCAAGGGCAAAAGCATGGGGTATAGACCCTCACAGAGTTGTAAGTGTGGGGTTTGGGTCAGGCGCATTTATGCCTTCATTTATCGCCTATTCTGCCATGCTTTCGAACAATGGGTTTGGTCGGGTGAAAGCGCTAATGTCTCCAGCTGAGGCATCCATTGTCAATTCAATGGATGCTAAACCGAACGTTGTTGTACTCGTCAATCCGATGATAGAGATCGACGAGGTGATTGAGCGCTTAGAGAAACTTGGTGAACCGGGCCAACATCAAGGTTTGATGCTTCGAAACCTGCTTTTTGGAGAAGCGCGTAGCGTTGATGTGCATGAGGAAAAAGCGGCTGCCAACGATTTACTAATTCCCAGTGAGCAGATGTCAGCCCTTGGGGTTTGGGAGAGCGAAGCCTATTTACTTTCAAGTCCTATGGCTACTCGGCGTTTGATTGAGTGCCTGAAACAAAGCCAAGTTCACTTGTGTCAGAAAATTTTGCCAGAGGTCGGTGTGGATATTCACTGGGCTATTGAGGTGGATCGGTGGATAAAGAGCGTCTTCGATTAAAGAACAGATAAGAGCAGATAAGAACAGATATGAACAGATATGAACAAAAAAAAGGGGTGCGAATGTGCAGCCCTTTTGTTGTTGTATATAAAAATGTGATTTTGGATAGAGTTAGATCTCTTTGATATTTAAGCTGTCGTTAAATTGTGTAAAGGCATCGAAACCAAGTTCTTTTAAGCGGTCGACCTGTTTGCTAAACTTCTTTTTCTTGGAAAAAATCGACACGACAGAGTAAGTCTCCCTCGGTTCGATAGCGAGTTTCATTACTTCTTCTAAGGGGTCGTTGTCGTCGAAAAACAATGCGAGGTGCGTGCCTCGTGGCATTGTGCGGTTTTCTTCGCGCAAAATGTCGATAATGCGCTCAAAGCCAATGGAAAAACCACAGGCGGGTGCGTCGACGCCGCTCATTTTGCCAATCATATCGTCGTAGCGTCCGCCACCGCCAACTGCATAGCCCAGAGCACCGTAATAAACCTCGAAAATAGTACTTGTATAGTAACCCATGCCCCGCACTAAGGAGTAATCAAACTGTATCTTAAAACCCGCTTGTATGCTTTCGATAACGCGTATAACCGTATTGAGATTTTCGAAGCCTTCTGGCGATAATGCCTTTGCAGCATCTAGACCCTCGTTTTCTAATGCATCGCTAAGCTTTAATAAATTGTCTACATTCACTTGAGCGTAGCCCTTAGAGACGAGTTCTTGTATTACGCCTTCGCCGCCTATTTTATCGCGTTTGTCGAGGGTGATTGCAATGTCGTTAAATTGTTCAGGTTCGAAGCCAGCGGCAGTAACCAAGCCTTTTAGTATGCGGCGATCGTTGATCTTTATAGTTAGATCATTTAATCCAAGCTTTGTAAGGGCGCGTCCGACGGTATTGATGAGTTCGACTTCGGGCAAATTGGTTGCATCGCCAATGATGTCGACGTCGCATTGAATAAAGCTACGATAGCGTCCCTTTTGCGGTCGTTCCGCTCTAAAGACATAGCCCATCTGTATCGCTTTAAAAACACCGGGAAGCTCGTTGCGATTATTGGCATAGAAGCGACTGAGCGGGAGTGTTAGATCAAATCGCAACCCTAAGTCTGCGAGATTAGACTCTGTAATTGGGGGGACACTCAGATTTAATTTTTCGCCACG
>CALFXQ010000047.1 GCA_937958285.1 uncultured Fusibacter sp.
CACAACAAATTCATGTGTATCTGTGTTAGAAGGCGGCGAGCCAGTTGTAATTCCAAACGCAGAAGGCAATAGAACCACACCTTCTATCGTGGCTTTTGCCAAAAATGGCGAGCGCTTAGTTGGTGAAACGGCAAAGCGTCAAGCGATCACAAATCCAGACCGCACAATTATTTCAATTAAGCGCGAAATGGGCAGAGACCACAAGGTCGAAATCGACGGCGCTGTATACTCGCCACAAGATATCTCGGCGATGATTCTCACAAAACTCAAGCAAGACGCTGAGGCATACCTCGGTGAGAAAGTAACGGAAGCGGTTATTACAGTGCCTGCATACTTTTCAGATTCTCAGCGCCAGGCTACTAAAGACGCTGGTAGAATCGCTGGCTTAGATGTGAAGCGCATCATCAATGAGCCAACAGCAGCATCCCTTTCTTATGGTCTCGACAAAACAGATCACCAACAAAAAATCATGGTTTACGATTTAGGTGGTGGTACATTCGACGTTTCTGTACTCGAAATCGGAGATGGTGTATTCGAAGTTTTGGCAACTAACGGCAACAATCACTTGGGTGGCGACGACTTCGATAAAATGATTATCGACTTTTTAGCAGATAACTTCCAAAGTGAAAACAACGTGGACTTGCGCAAAGACAAAATGAGTCTTCAACGTCTAAAAGAAGCTGCAGAGAAAGCGAAAAAAGAGCTCTCTTCTACAAACACAACAAATGTCAACTTGCCGTTTATCACTGCAACTGCAGATGGCCCGTTGCATATGAATATCGATTTAACGCGCGCTAAATTTGAGTCATTGACTTCATCGCTTGTTAAAGCGACCATCGATCCAATGAAAAAAGCTTTGGCCGATGCGGGACTAAATGCTTCAGAACTCGATCAAGTTATCTTGGTAGGCGGTTCAACGCGTATCCCAGCTGTACAAGCTGCGGTTAAAGAAGTCACTGGTAGAGAGCCACACAAAGGCGTAAACCCAGATGAGTGCGTTGCCGTTGGCGCAGCAATCCAAGCGGGTGTTCTTACTGGTGAAGTAAAAGACGTATTGCTCTTAGATGTAACGCCACTTTCACTGGGTATCGAAACCCTTGGCGGTGTATTCACAAAGCTTATCGAGCGCAATACCACGATCCCAACTAAGAAGAGCCAAGTATTCTCTACGGCAGCAGACAATCAAACGGCAGTTGATGTTCACGTCCTTCAGGGCGAACGCTCAATGGCTACAGATAACATCACCCTTGGCCGCTTCCAGTTAGACGGGATTCCACCAGCGCGTCGCGGTGTACCGCAAATCGAAGTAACCTTCGATATCGATGCCAATGGCATTGTAAACGTCAGCGCAAAAGATATGGGCACTGGCAAATTGCAACATATCACAATTACAGCTTCAACAAATCTCTCCGACGAAGAGATTAAGCGCAAAGTCGAAGAGGGCGAAAAGTTCCGCGAAGAAGACGAGAAGCGCAAGAAGTTGATCGAAGTGAAAAACGAGTCTGAATCGTTGATCTACGAAATCGAAAAATCACTCGATGAGCTTAAAGAACAAGTGACAGAGCAAGAGAAAAATACAGTAAACGAAAAAGTTGAAGCCCTTAAAAAGGCCATCGAAACAAATACATTAGAGGCTATTGAAGCAGCTAAAAAAGAAGTGACTGAGGCTTTCCAGCCGATTGCACAAAAGGTTTATGCTAAAGCACAAGCGGAAGCACAAGCTGAAGGTCAAGGCCAAGCCCAACCAGGCGGCCCTGCTGATGACGTAGTAGATGCTGACTACGAGGTTGTCGAAGACAAATAGTAATTATAAGTGCCTAGAACACCCCGCATGGGGTGTTTATAGGTGCGTTTGACAGACAACACAAATTGAAAGGCGGCGCTTTTGTGAGCACTAAGAGAGACTATTACGAGATACTTGGCGTTGACCGTTCTTCAGACGATGCGACGCTAAAAAAGGCATATCGCAAGCTCGCGATGAATTATCATCCCGATCGCAACCCAGACAATAAAGAAGCTGAGGCTAAGTTTAAAGAAATCAACGAAGCCTACGAGGTATTATCCGATCAAAAGAAGCGTCAGCTATACGACCAGTTCGGCCATGCGGGCATCGATCCAAGCTATGGCGGCGGCGCAGGTGGTGGTCAATATTCTGGGTTTGGGGGCTTTGACGGCTTCGACGATATCTTGAGCGAGTTTTTTGGTGGCGGTTTTAACAGTGGCTTTAGTGGCCAAGGTGGCAATCGTCCTCAAAAGGGTCAAACGGTAAAAATTCAGCTAGACCTTACTTTTGAAGAGGCGGTTTTTGGCGCAGATAAAGAAATTGACTACCTGCGCACAGAAGATTGTCAGGTATGTCACGGCTCAGGGGCAGAACCTGGAACAAAGACGCATACCTGTTCTAAATGTAATGGCGATGGCGTTTTGAAATTTAGACAGCGTACGCTATTTGGTGAGCAAATCACCTCAAGACCTTGCGATCAATGTAAGGGCTCAGGAAAGACATACGAGCAAGCTTGTAACACGTGTAAAGGCCATGGCATCGTGAAAAAGCGCAAACAGCGCACAGTCTCTATCCCAGCGGGTGTCGATGAAGGTCAAGTAATGACCCTTCAGGGCGAAGGCAATCTCGGCTCAAAAGGCGGGCCAAGAGGGGATGTCTATGTGGTCATGCGCGTCAAACCGCATAATTTGTTTAAGCGTGAAGGCACAGACATTATTTGCGAAATGCCCATCACCTTTGTTCAAGCTGCCCTTGGCGATGAGCTTACAGTGCCAACTTTAGACGGCAAGGTGAAGTACAAAATCCAAGAGGGCACCCAGTCGGGCACGGTCTTTAGAC
>CALFXQ010000048.1 GCA_937958285.1 uncultured Fusibacter sp.
GCATCACTTCGCTTTATTGAGCCTTTTAAGGACATAAAAAAGAGCCTCCCGGTAAATCGGGAAGCTCTGGCACCTAAAAAGAAAATGAGGGAAAGAAAAACTAAAAACTACAATTCACAGTGAACGACTTGTTGCGTTTTAGCGGACAAAAAGGCATTCTCCATCACCCGAAGTACTCGAAGCGCCTGCTTTGGGGTGATGTGGAGCGGTGATGAACCTCTGATGGCACTAAAAAAATTCTCATAGACAACACTGAGGTGGTCTACTACATCTTCGGGGGCATGGAGTGAAATTTCCTCAATGGACTCAGGTCGTCGGGGAGCCATGGTCTTTGTTGGTCCAGCTTTTGTATAGACGATATCGTGATCCCACACCTGGTCGGGGTCGAGCACGCGCACAACTTTTCCCTCACAGTCCCAGTTGTCGACTTGCATGGTGCCTCGATCGCCTAGCGCATACCAGCGTGGGTGCGGAATATAGTTGTTTGTCGCCACTTCGATTTGGGCCACCAAGCCTGTTTCGAATGTCAGCTGTAGATGGAAGTTGTCGTCGACTTCGGGGTACTCGAGGTTTAGAAGTTGGCAATAAACTTGGGTAACTGCAGAATCTTGCATGTGGAGGATCTGGTCGATAAGGTGTACACCCCAGTCGTAGAGCATACCTCCGCCAAGGGACTTCAATGTACGCCACCCCTTGGGCATGCCTCTTGAACCTTCAACGCGCGATTCGATGCGGTAGACTTTGCCAAGGAGCCCCTTGGCGATTGTCTCTTTGACCAGCACAAAATCGCGATTGGTGCGGCGATTTTGGTTGATGCTAAAGCACTTCCCCGTTCGCTCTGAAGCCAATATCATTTCCATCAGGTCATCGCTAGAGAGTGCCACGGGCTTCTCGCAAAGTACGTGCTTGCCAGCCTCTAGGGCGGCGATGGTCAGGGGCTTATGGGCATCGTTGGTGGTGGCAATAAGCACCATGTCAATTTGAATGTCTTGTAGAAGTGCATCGAGTGTGGGGTAGGGGTGCATATTCAGGCGTTTCGCTTCTTCTTGGCGCCTTGGATCAAGGTCGTAGACACCCTTAAAGTAAAGCTTAGGATGATCCTTGAGTTGATCGAAGTGATAGCCTGCCATGCTGCCAAAGCCAATAATGCCAATACACAATTTCTCTGAAGCGCTCACTAGGCCCACCACATTTCGGCTTGGGTGTCAAAGATAATGGTTTCCCTTAAGGTGTCGATGGCCTTTTTCATTCCTTCATCAATAGACATCAAGCCATCTTCGTGCTCAATACTAATGGCTTTATCGTAGCCTGAGATGCGCAGTGCGCTGATAATGTCTTTCCAGATTTTAATATCGTGTCCGTAGCCAACGGTGCGAAAGACCCAACTGCGATTTTGGAAGTTGCCGTAATGCGTGTTGTCTAAAACGCCATTTGTCGCACAATTATATGGGTCAATATGGGTGTCTTTAGCGTGGAAATGGTAAATAGCGCCTTTTAAAGCGCGTATAGCCGTAACGGGATCGATACCTTGCCAAAACAAGTGGCTGGGATCAAAATTTGCGCCGATTACTGCGCCAATATCTGGTCCAGTGGTATCGCTAACGCCTTTTCTCAGCTTTAGAAGGGTTTCGGGATTGTAAACCGAGAAGCCCGGGTGCATTTCGAGGGCGATGTGCTTGATCCCATGTTCGTGTGCAAAGGCAGCCATCTTGCTCCAGTAGGGCACGAGTACATCGCGCCATTGGTATTCCAGAATCTTGCCGAAATCCTCCGGCCAAGGACAGGTGACCCAGTTTGGGTACTTGGCGCCTTCGAAATCCCCAGGGCATCCAGAAAAAGTGACGATGGTCTCTACCCCTAGGCGATTGGCCAAGCGAACGGTTTGCTCGAAATCTCTGTGAAAGGTCTGGGCAACCTCTTGTTGTGGGTGCACGGGATTTCCATGGCACGATAGGGCTGCCAGAGAGATGTTGTAACGGGCCAACAGTGCCTTTAGATCGTTAACTGCGCTATCGTTAGCGAGTAGTTCTGGCACATTGAGATGTCCACTTCCTGGGTAGCCACCTGCGCCCAGCTCTACAGCTTGAACGCCCCAGGCGGACAATTTTTTTAGGGTTTCCTCTAACGTAAGGTTGTAATAGGGCACTGTAAAAACAGAAAGTTGCATGTTATGCCTCCTGATTGAAATAGATGGTTTTGCCTGTTTCGGCACTTTTGTAGATGGCTTCTAAAATTTCTGTGACCACAAGCGCTTCTTGAGGGGCGACGACCAGTGGTGTGCCCATTGCAATGGCACTATAAAAGCACTGGGCTTCTAGTAAACTTGGTTCTTCTGTGGTGCCGTCGTAGAAATCGACGCCATCTAAGCCCAGTGATGGCTTGAGTGTTGTCATACGCCCGTGCTGCACGCTGTTTATTCGCAAATCTTCCCTCATGTCTGCGCCGGCCTTAGTGCCACAAAGCGTGGTTTTGGCCTCGCCTGTATCGAGGGTATTGAGTGCCCAACTGCTCTCTAAAAAAATGGTTGCGCCATTGGTCATGGTGATAAAGCCAAATGCAGAGTCTTCAACAGTAAATTGTGTGGGATCCCAATCGCCCCAAGCGTTAGCTGTGTTCTTTTGGTCGGCAAGCTTGCGATATACAGTGCCCTGAACACTTTTTACGCTGTAGTTGTTCATGGCCCAAAGGGTTAAGTCGAGGGCATGGGTGCCTATATCGATGAGGGGGCCACCACCTTGTGCCTGTGCATCTAAGAAAACACCCCATGTGGGGACAGCGCGTCGACGAATCGCATGTGCTTTTGCAAAGTAAATTTCACCAAGTTCTCCAGCGAGACAGGATTTTTTTAGATATTGACTATCTGAACGGAATCGGTTTTGATAGCCAATGGTGAGTATTTTGCCTGTTCTCTTAGCTGCATCTAACATATTTCTAGCTTCAATTGCTGTTTTGGCCATGGGCTTTTCGCACATCACGTGACACCCAGCTTCTAGGGCGGCGATGCTAATTTCGGCATGGCTCGCATTAGGTGTGAGTACGTGCACCGCATCTAGTGTCATCTCCTCGAGCATCGCCATGTAGTTTGTATAGTGCTTTGCATTTGGCAGTTCAAAGGTCTTAGCCGCGAGTTGAGCCCGCTCCATAACAATATCGCATAGCGCGACGATTTCAATGTGCTCGAGTTTTAAAAGAGCGGGGATATGCTTGTTGTTTGCAATGCCGCCACAGCCGATAATGCCAATGCGGATTTTTTTAGTTGTACTGTTCATAGAGGCTCCTCTTAGTTGTGTTCACAAGTCGCATGATGTTGATTTTAGTATAGTGGGAACGTGAAAATACAGATATAATAGGACTGACTAAAAATATCACTATTGTGCTTTTTGAAAAATTTAATTTCGAAGTAAGTAAATAAAGATGCGAGGATACGTGATGATCGGCTATTTAGAAAAGGAAAAATTTATAGATAAGGGTGTGGTTTACCCCTTTAGAACCCATCTTCAAGAAAGTTTTTCGCCCTCGACAATTGTCGATGTGCACTATCATCAGCATATTGAAATATTGTACTGCCTAGAGGGGGAATACAGTGTTTTTATCGGAGGGGAACGGGGCACTTTTGGAAAAGGAGATCTCGTGGTAATCAATGCGATGGAAGCGCATGCTATTTTGGCCACTTCAAAGGGCTATGGCGCATATGTGGTCATTCGATTTGATCCAGAGTTTTTATACACCTCACTTCACGCCATATTTGAAGCAAAGTACATCTTGCCCTTTACGGTACATCACGCATCTCACCAACGCATTATCTCTAGTAGTGCCCTCGAAGGTACGCAAGTGCCCTACTGGATTCTAGAAATCTCCAAAGAGGATGAAGCGAGAACCTATGGCTTTGAGCTTGCCATTAGAACCCATCTGGGAGCAATTTTTTTGTGGATGCTGAGACGGTGGCACCAAGAGGGGGCGGAGATAAGTACTACAGATGCGGTGACCACCTTTACCATTTCCAAGCTAAAGGCAGCTCTAGACTATGTGTCCATGCACTGGGAAGAACCCTTAAAAGTAGCAGATGTGGCAAAGCAGTGCAATATGAGCGTGAGTTATTTTAGTAGAACCTTTAAAAAGGTCATCGGAAAGAACTT
>CALFXQ010000049.1 GCA_937958285.1 uncultured Fusibacter sp.
GTTATAGAAAGCAATCTTGGCTCCAATAAAAAAAACCACTGCTTGCCTTATGGCTTGTAGTGGTTTTTGATTCACAATATTGTCACATTGTGGACGGTCCTGCTGTCCATTGTGGGTTATTCAACGGTAATGCAGGTGGCGTTTATCGCACTCATCACGATATTCGACACGCTTTTAAACGATTGTCTAGGACTTTGTAGCAGTCTGTCCTACCTGAATGGTTAGCCCATGTGCTTACCACAAATTCAATATTAACTCATTACTGATTGTTTGTCAACTACTTAATCGAAATAAATATAAAATAACCCTCATCCAATATGTTACTGTATTTTCATATCTTGAATTGGCAATTTCATCCGATTCAAGTTGTTTTTCACAGCGCATTCTCTTATACTGAGGAAGTTGAATGCCCCCATTGAAAGGAGTTACAAATGCGCTACTGGGTCAAAAATCTAACATTGACGGCAATTGCCCTCGTTGTTTTTATCGCAGTAATTGTCTATAACAATCAATATGAATGGCTAAATGGCAGTATCGGTCTTCCAAACTACGAGATGGCCTATGCGGATACCGCCGTGACGCTCGTTTATACCGATATCACAAGCAATCGGCAGTTGACACAAAGCGTAATTTTAAAAAAAGGAAAGAATTCTGTACTCTTTTCAATGCTCGTACCAGACAATCAAAACGACTTTACATTGACGTATCACTTAAAAGAGAACTCCGATAACAATGTAATGCGCCTTGCTTATTTAGATGAAGGTTCAATTAACAATAAGCGCGAAATCGTTGCTGGCAATCTAACTGAGCCCCTTAAGTTACAAGCCGTACGCGGCAGAGTCATTCGCATCAATTTATTGGAGAATATACCCGCTTGGGAAAAAGCAAATACCACGGTCGAACAATTATTCAATCTTTCTAAATCTGATTACGAGAATACAGAACGCTTTATTGCCTTTGTGCGCACACAAAATTACGAAAACCCTCAGCTTGAACTTAGATGGCTCTTATGTCGGGCCGACATAGAATCTGAGCTGTTTTGGGCTTATCGGAATCAAGATGCACCTGGCCAACTGATGAATACACTCTTCTTAGAGGGCATTTACTACTACGTGGACTTAAATGATCCAAATGGCCTTATCTTTGATCGCACCACGCTTCATGACCAATTCGCCAAGCTCGTGTTTGAGCAAGGCGTCGATCGCTAGGAGGCTTACATGTTTGTCGCTATTTGTGCCTTAATCAGCATTGCAATGATACTTTCAGTAAAACACTTTGTGGTAACGCGCGTGCTTGTGGGCGACTCTTCATTTAAAGTCGACGCATCTGTTGAAGATGGTTTTAAGCGTATGAATCCCAATAGCCTATTTTTGATCGCCAGTACAATTTGGCTCATATATGGTATTTATCTATACGTGTGGCGTACACCCATCTTTGAGCGTTTGCAGTCGTTGATAAAGGTGATCGATATGCCAGAGCCCTTGCGAGAACTTGCCTTAAGCATTTCTCTTCTTGGATGGGGACTAATTGGCGTTGGACTCACACTAAGCTATTTGCTGTGGAGCTTTCTCACCAATAAAAATGGGCGTAAAATAACCGTGGGCACCAAGGGCGTTGCCATAGGTGATATGATATTCCGATGGAATGAAATGCAGGCAATTCAGTTGACCACCCAGCGCTTGGGCTTTGTTTCAGACAAAAAGATTCATCACTACTCTTTTAACTTATCTCCAGCACAATACGATCAAATGCTTCAGTACTGTGAACCCATAAATTAGGGGCACACCACTACGACCACGTTGCCCAGATTTCTGGGCAATATCCAATTGTAGCCTTTTGCCCGTTTCGCACAATGGGCGTTTTAATAAGCTCTGGGTGTTCGAGAAGAATTTCCACAATAATCCCCGGGGTTGTAATGCGGTCTAAGTGCTTTTCTAAGTAAAGCGGACTTTCGGTATCGATTAAGGCTTTTAGACCTACCGCTCTTGAAACGCTCTCTAATTCACCTTTGCTCATACCCTTTGCAATCATATCAATCAGTTGAAATTTTATGCGGCGCTCCTTAAAATAGCGATCCGCTTTTTTTGTGTCAAAACACTTTTTCTTTCCAAAAATTTGAATATTCAAGACGACCTCCAGCCTTGTGTACAGGCATATAAATCCTTGCTATTGAATGGTTCCCTTTAAAAATGGGGGGATACTCTGGATAAAAAATTGAACAAACTGCTCTTTGAATACCTGGTCGTGAATGTCTATTACACCCAGTGCATATTGTATGGCAATGCCATCGAGGGCGGCAATTAATATGCTTGAGGCAACTTGTTGACGTTCGCTATGAAATACGCCAAATGTATACTGAAGCATTTGACCCACCTTGTGAGCAATTGCCATATAGTCCGACTGGTAATGGGCTTTAATTTGCCCCCCCTTAGACAGGGCATAGCCCAGCAATAGCACCAATAGGTGTTGCTCTGTCTCTTTCGACATCCTTTGAATCATATTCTGTGAGATTTCGTCGAGCATCTCAGCCTGAGTTCTTAAATGCTGGTCAGGTGCAACTTCTGAGAGACGATGTACAAAATATGCCGCCTCTTTAATGGCATCATAAAACAGATCTTCTTTATTTTTATAGTGGTGATATAAGGCACCCGTTGTCATTCCTGCAGCCGCAGCAATTTCTCTTGTTGTGGCCTTTTCAAATCCCTTTTCAGCCAAAATTGCAATTGTGGCCTTTAAAAGTTGAGATTTTCCCTTTGCCAAAACCCCCGGTGAATCTTTGGATTCCTGTTGCATGCTGAATCCCCTTTCGCAACTGACTTTTTACTCTATTATCATACCACAAATAGAGAACATAACGAACGTTATGTTCTCTATTGCGTTCTTTGGCCTACTCTGATATTGTTATTCGCGTAACGAACGTTATGTTCGAATTTAGGGTAAAAAAGGAGCACTTCTATGTTTACTTTTAACACTGCAGCAGGCGCAAATCTCTTTACTGGTTGGGGGATGTGGCTCATTGTTCTCGGCTGTCTTTTTCTCTTTAACGAGATTGCCAGACTGAACAAATGGGCAGGCTTTTTTAGCTTTGTCATTCTCCCCATCACTTTGACTTTTATTTGGATATTCTTTATGAAAGAGGAGACCTATACCGATTGGTTCCACTTGGCTAAGGTGTACTCGGCGACAATTGCATCGATTGGCTTTTGGTTAATCCGACATTACGTTAAAAAGGACAAAGTGACGGGTAAGGTGAAGTGGCGTCTTAGCAGTCAAAAATGGGCACTTTACTTCCCACCCCTTATTTTAGCGGTAAATATTCTCGAGGCTGTCGCACGTGACTTCGAGGTGGGCTTCACCTACTGGATGACGCATTCTGGTCCAATAGAAGGCGAAGTCATCGGCGTTTTAGGTGGTTCTTGGAACTTTATGAATGGCATCGCTGGCATTCTTAACATTATTGCTCTGACAGGCTGGCTCGGCATTGTCATTAAGAAGGAAACGGCCAAAGACAAGAGCAAAGATATGCTTTGGCCAGATATGTTGTGGTTTTGGATTATCGCCTATGATTTATGGAATTTTGTATATACCTATAACTGTATTCCCACACATTCGTGGTATGCTGGCTTAGCGCTGCTAATCGCACCTACTATTTGCGCCTTTACTGTTGGCAAAGGTGCCTGGTTGCAGCACCGCGCACAAACCTTGGCCATTTGGTGTATGTTCGCACAAACATTCCCCAAATTCCAGGATCAAGGACAATTTATGGTCACTTCAACCTACAATCAAACGCTTTATACCGCCTTTGGAGCAGCTTCTCTTGCAGCAAATGTACTGCTAATCGGCTACATGATATATAAAATTTTTAAAACAAAACGCAACCCTTATACCGCAGAACTCTATACCGACTTAAGTGAATACAAAGCGATTAAAGAACTCGCATCATAATCTCAATTATTTCACTTGAAAAGTTTGACGCTTTATGATAAATTCCTTGTAACGTTAAATACTTAAAGACTGCGATTGAGAAGTGAAGTGCCCTAAACCCCTTTAAGAGAGTCAGTGGTTGGTGAAAACTGATAGGCGGTGGGTATGGATAAAGCCTCATGAGTCGCCGAAAGGCCGGTTCACGACCGTTAAAACGTTCTAAGTGACAAACTAGGATGGTACCGCGTCAACACGCTCCTTGCATTTTTTTGCAAGGAGCTTTTTTATTGAAAAAGGAGGTAGTTCGGCAATTTCCGGACGACAAAACGATGATCGAACAAGATTTCAGTGTAAAAAAACTCAGTGAGCAAGAGCAACTTCGCGTCGACAAAATTAAAATTTTAGAAGACATGGGTGTAGACCCCTTTGGCGGTCGCTTCGATGTTACCGCTCATTCCGAGGGGCTTAAGACTCAGTATGCGGATAAACCAAAGGAATATTTCGAAGAGAATCCTGTGGATGTTGCAGTCGCGGGCCGAATTATGACCAGAAGAAGCAAAGGTAAAGCTGGTTTTATGCACATTCAAGACAATGATGGCCAAATTCAAATTTACCTGCGCCAAGATGTGCTCTCTGAGCGCGACTATCAACTCTTCGACATGTGCGATATCGGCGATATTGTGGGCATCCGCGGCACTGTTTTTGTGACGAATACCGGCGAGGTCAGCGTTAAGGCCAAGGAATACATTCACCTTACTAAAGCCCTTAAGCCACTTCCAGAAAAATTCCACGGCATAACAGACGAGGACGATCGTCTGCGCAAGCGCTATTTGGATATCATCATGAATCGCGAAGTCAAAGAAACTTTCTTAAAGAAGCAAAAATTCTGGGGAACCATTCGAAACTTCCTCATCGAAAACGACTTTTTAGAAGTAGAAACGCCAATTTTGGAGAGCTCTTCTGGTGGCGCTGCTGCTACGCCTTTTGCAACCCATCACAACGCCCTCGATATCGACGTATTCCTTCGCATTTCCATGGGTGAATTGTGGCAGAAAAAGCTGCTTGTGGCGGGCTTTGAAAAGACTTTCGAAATCGGTCGTCAATTTAGAAACGAGGGCATGAGCCCTGAGCATCTTCAGGACTACACCCAAATGGAATTCTACTGGGCCTATGCAGACTTTAAAATGGGCATGGACTTCTGCAAGGAAATGTACCGCCGCGTCACCAAAGCGGTGATGGGCACTTCTAAGTTCACAACCCGCGGCTTTGAAATCGACATGGATGCCGAGTGGGAAATCTACGATTTCGAAACGGTGATCGAAGATAAAATGGGCATCAACATCTACAACACCACTAAAGAAGAAATTATGGCAAAGCTCAAAGAAAAAGGCGTAGAGTACGATCCCAAAGCCGGTTTCTGGCGCCTTGTAGACGTGCTCTGGAAAGTCGTTAGAAAAGATCTTGCAGGCCCAGGCTTCTTGGTAGGCCAACCGGTGCAGCTCAACCCACTGCCACGCCGCCTCAAGGAAGACGAGCGCAAGGTGGCTCAGATGCAAATCGTTTTGGCTGGCTCAGAAATGGGCAATGGCTATACCGAGCTCAATAACCCCATCGACCTCGACGAGCGCTTTAAAGAGCAACGCGCCATGGGTGACGAGGGCGACGAGGAGGCCCACGATCACGACGAGACTTTCGTCGAGGCATTACGCTATGGCATGCCGCCTGCCTTTGGCTTTGGTGTGTCTGAGCGCTTCTTCTCGGTAATGATGGATCGCCCAATCAGAGAGTGCGTGATGTTCCCACTGATGAAGCCAAGAAAAACCGTTTAAACTCTTTAAAATCAACGTATACAATAACTTGCCTTAAAACCTAAAACCATTCAAAGGTCTAAGTCGCGCTTTCGCCCGATGTAGACCTTTGTTTTTTTGCCTCAAAAAATTGTGCAACCTTTCAGCAATGCTGGGTATTATTATATAAGTAGTATTAAAGGTCGTGTTATAAAAACGCGATTTACCAAAGCGAAATAAACCAAGGAGCAAATCCATGAAAATAAAAGACAATGTTATGTTTCAATACACCGCAAGCACGCTCTTGGTGATTTTGGTTTTTTCGTTTGTATTAGGTAACACCATTGCGAATTGGACAAGGGATCTACAAATAAGAAAACACTTAGATCTATATCCTCAAATTGCCGAACAAGTATTGAGCTATAATCCAGAAGCACAGCGTACACTGGCATCCGCCAATTACGAAAATGCTTCCGAGTCATTGCAAGGCCTTGTTGAAGATATGCTTTTGTATGACGACCTTTTTAGAATCAAAATATGGGGGAATCAAGGCGTTGTTCTGTGGAGCGACGATAAGTCCATTATCGGCAAGCAGTTTCCAAATAACCAGGAGTTCTTGGAGGCTTGGCAAGGCAAACTAAGCTATAGCATCTCCGAGCCCGATATTGATGAACAAGCCTCCGAAAGCGGTCATACCCTTATGATGGAAATTTACACTCCCATCCTGTACATGGGAAAGGTGGTTGGTGTGATCGAGATGTATGAAGCCACAGATGATCTTTACCTCGAAATCCAGACCAACTCAAGAACCATTTGGTTGGCCGTGGGTGCTTTCGGGTTGAGTATTTACGCATTGCTATATATCTTGTTCTATCGCGCACATCGCAGACAAATTCACCTTATTCGAGACCTAGAGCAAACACAATCTATAACGATTATGTCCCTTGCAGCCGTAACCGAGACAAGAGATAAAGAAACTGGTCGCCACATTCTCAGAACGGTGAACTATATGGAACTCTTAGCTAATGCCCTAAAAAATCACCCGCGCTTCAAGGCATCTTTCTCGGGGGATGCCATCAAAATACTTGTAAAGTCAAGCCCTCTTCACGATATAGGAAAAGTCGGCGTGCCCGATCGCATTTTACTAAAACCCGGCCCTTTAACCGCAGAAGAATTCGAAGAGATAAAAAAACACCCCACTTATGGACGCGACGCACTAAGCGTTGCAGAAAAAGAAATGGGTTCAAACTCGTTCTTGCAAACAGCCAGAATCATAGCATACTCGCACCACGAGAAATGGGATGGTAGCGGATATCCAGAAGGACTAATCGGCGATCAAATTCCCGTGGCAGGCCGCTTAATGGCGCTGGCGGATGTATACGATGCGCTGATTAGCGAACGGGTTTATAAGAAGGCCTTTTCACATCAGACAGCTGTCGAAATTATACAAGAGGGAAAAGGCAAACACTTCGATCCCGACGTAGTAGATGCTTTTTTGAAACTAGAACAGGAGTTCAATCGCATCGCTCAAATTTATGTGGATTAGTCGCATTAAAAATTGAATTATAGGCATTTTTCTTCTGGTTTTTATCGCCTAAAACAACACTATTAAGATAGGAGATTGTAGATGAACAAGTGCTTTAAACAGAAAAGGCATATATCCTTGCTCTTAGTATTATCTTTGCTGTTGGCATCCTCTTTTAGTTTTGCTACAGCGCCTTTTTACGTTAATGGCAACTTAGTCGCCTTTGAAAAAGCTCAGCCCTTTATTGATGAGAATGGCAGAACCCAGGTTCCTTTGCGAAAAGTGCTCGAGGTTTATGGCGCAAGGGTCTCTTGGAATCTCGCTTCGAAAGAAGCCACTGCCGCGAAAGATGGCATCGAAGTTCGTGTGCCTTTAGGCCAGAAATATCTCTATCGAAATAATGTTGTAATCCCCATGGACACATCGGCCAAGGTAATCGAGGGCTCCACATACCTGCCAATTCGAGCAGTAGTTGAAGCCCTTGGAGGCACCGTCGGCTGGAATACAAGTACCAACAGTATCGAGATTAGTGAGACCATCGGCAACGATGGTAGCGTTAATCCTCCGCAGAATTCAGATATTTTTGTCGCTTTGCATGTAGATACCTCAACACCAAGCTACTTGAAGCTACTTAAAGAACAATCACTGGCTTGGGGCCTGGGAAGCAAGATTGAAGCGTATGTTACAAACGACAGGCCTTATAGTTGGTATATCGATCAAGGCGATACCGGCACCCATTCTTCTAACAACTGCGGCCCATCTACTGTGACAATGGCAGCGCGATGGTTTGACAAAGCGACCAGTGCTTCTGCTCAAAAGGCACGACTAAACAACAGACCACTAGGCGGATGGTGGTATTCCGGCGATATTGACGATAGCCTTACACGCTTTAATGTAGGCTATAGCAAAACCACTTTGAAAGATACAACGACCATGACCTCACTGCTAAAGGCAGGCCATATCATCATTGTGAATAATTCTATGGATGGCATTCCTTTAAATGAAGATGCCACTAAGAGAACAAATCGCTTTTATAGCTTTGATAGTGGTCATTACTTTATTGTTAAGGGATTTGTACAAGTCGATCAAAAAATCTACTTCGAGGTGTACGATCCCAACTCGTGGAATATGCGTTATAGCGACGGCTATTTAATGGGTCAAAATCGCTACTACGAAGGGACGGCCTTGGTGCGTTCTATCTTGGATTGGTACCCCACTTTGGTGGTGATTGACAAATAGGTATTTGACAAAGAAAGTTGTCATGATATAATAATCGTGACAACTTTCTTTGTCATTTTGACTATAATAATGGTCATTACACGCTTCTCAAAATGATTACAGAAGGGAGATAAAATGCCACTATTTAACGAACTCAAGGTCTATCGCACAATACACGGCATGAATCAGGCTAGGCTTGCAGAGCTTGCCGACGTCTCTAGACAAACCATCAGTCTTATTGAACGTGGCGATTATTCGCCATCAGTAACTCTGGCATTAAAGCTTGCACGGATTTTTGATACCACAGTCGAAGCGCTATTCACATATCAGGAGGATTAAATGAAGTTACTAAAAAAGTATAAATACCTCATTCTATTCGTTACATATTTTGCAATATTTTTCTATGGGCCTCATATCTACTTGCAGCAAAAAGATGCGATTCAGCCTTCAATTGATTGGCTTTTTAAGCACAGCCTCGCAATTTTTGCGTTCATAAATATGATGGTTTTTCTCTTAGTGCTAATTGTTTATCTAAAGGCTAAAAACAGCGTAGAGCGCTACATAAGGCTCTTTCAAGACAATCTTCAAACTGGCTTTAAGTCGGAACTTCATCCAAAAGAGGTAAACCTAGATAACATTGACAGTGCCGATGAGCAAATGACCCTCCTTGAGGAAAAGTCTGAAAGATTACTGAACATCGCATCCACGACTACACAAGTCTTTTCAGTTCTTACACTTGTTTTTTACTTGGCACTCTTTAGGATTTCGACTACCCCTATTCTCACCACGATAATTTTTCTTGTTATTTTGTCAACCAGTTGGGCCTGGCTTGCTAAAGCTTGTGATAACCTTAAGCTTGCTAAAGAACCTAGATTGAATGATGTTCGACATACCTCTGATTATGTAGCATTCATTTTTGAACAATTAGATGAGGCTAAAAAACTTGCTATTTATAAGGCTTCGCATCGTTCATACAAGATGTCTCAGAAATTCTTTCCTCTGTTGCTTATTACGCTTAGTGTGGGGATGAATCAACTAAATTTCGGCATTCTACCAGTACTTATTGTAGGCACTATCTGGATTTTTCAGACTGTAACCTACAATATTGAAGTTTTCAAACATTCAAAAAAAGCCACGTAGCTATTGAATCCTTGCCATGCCAAGGGGCAATATGCCGACGAACCCTTAACGCTTCAATACAAAGTGGTACAAAGATTCCACAAATCTAGCTATAAAACCGTAGTTGATTACTTCACATGTATCTGCAGGTGTATGGTAGCGCAAGTTTCTAAAGTTACCTGTGTCATTCACAAAAAGGGCAGGAATCTTTTTCTTCCAAAATGGAACGTGATCCGAACGCAGGGTATCCGGCGAAACCTTTTCGATGACCTCCACAGGGAAAGGAAGGCCAATCGAAACATTTGGAAAACCACTACCCAATGTAGAGCAATGTTCACGATACCTATCTAATAAGTCTTGAGAGCAACTGTCACCAAGCATTAGAATATAGTTTGCCTTGGTTTCGTAAGGATTTGCTTCGTGGGTAGCGACATAGTCTTCAAGTCCCTTTAAGGGAATCATTGAATGGGCCTTTTGCTCCTCTTCAACCCATCCCATACAGTCCATGATGATTGCTTGTCCAATTAAGGTGTGCATCTCCTCGACAAAATGATAACTTCCCCATAGGCCACCAACTCTGCCACTTGGCGAATCCCCCGCAAAGGATTCAAAGCCATCCTTCTGAATCCTCAGATATTGGGCTTCACGTTCTGAGAAATCCCCTTGATTGGTAAATTCCTCAACTAAGGCCCCGTATTTCTTCCCAGCATGTCGATTGAGATCGATAAACTTGTAGAGGCTGCGCTCTAACTCAAGTATTTTTAAGCTAGTAAAGTTACCCTTGTGATCTACTATTTCACT
>CALFXQ010000050.1 GCA_937958285.1 uncultured Fusibacter sp.
GCTTGTCAAATTGTTCGCAGGACTGAGCGTCAACTAAATATGATCCATTAGCTCAGTCGGTAGAGCACCTGACTTTTAATCAGGGTGTCCCGCGTTCGAGTCGCGGATGGATCACCAATTGCAAAGGGTTTCGCTGTTACAGCGAGGCTCTTTGTTTTTTATCAAACCATTGAAAATATGGGTTTTTCCTAAATTTCTATTCCAATTGCCATTGAAATCATGTACAATGTTAAAAGATATGAGACTTGCGGCATTAGCTCAGCCGGATAGAGTAGCTGGCTTCGAACCAGTTGGTCGGGGGTTCGAATCCCTCATGCCGCACCAATAGACCAGTAGTTGCCATTTAGAATGGTAGCTGCTGGTTTTTTTATGTACGATACACGTATCTTGAAAGTGAGGTTCAAGGTGAAACTATATTTAGTGAGGCACGGCGAAACGGATTGGAATAAGGCAGGCCGTATGCAGGGGCGCATCGAGGTAGACCTCAACCTGTTTGGTTTTAAGCAGGCGCATCTTTGTGCAAAGCGATTAAAGGCAATTCCCTTCGAAATGGCCTATACTTCGCCGCAGCGCCGCGCCCTTCAAACGGCAGAGCTCATTGTTAAGCACCACGACGTTTATTTAGATGCACATCCAGCCCTCCAAGAGATTCACCTCGGAAAATGGGAGGGTCTGACATGGTCAGAAGTGCGCAGACAACATCGCGGTCTTATCGACGACATGACAAAAGACAGACAGACCGCCAAAATACATGGTGGTGAGGCCTATGAAGATGTGCTAAAGCGCGCCATGTCTTTTCTTGAAAGCGTGAGCAAATTGCCCTTCGAGCACGTGCTTGTGGTAAGTCATGGCGGATTAATCAAAATGGTCTTGTCTTATGTGCTCGGATTGCCCATAGAAAAGCGTGGCAATTTTCATTTGAGCAATACGGGTATTTCTGTGATCGAAAAAGATAAAACTACGGGAAGATGGCGCGCTTTAAGTATTAACGAGACGAGCCATTTAGAAGAGATGTTTTACGAGTAAACTCTTTACCCCTTGAGAATCGTATGGTACACTGAGTATGCAACTGAATCACATGATAGTCATGGTGCCCGAAAGGGATAATAGGGAATGAGGTTTAAGCCTCAGCAGCCCCCGCTACTGTGAGATGCGACGACTGCCACAGCCACTGAGTGAAAACTTGGGAAGGCGGCAACTCGGATGACCATCGAGCCAGGAGACCTGCCTGATTGTAAAACACCTTCGGAGGGAAGGCAGTGGCTAATCTATATACGATACGCCCTGCCAAACAAAGTGTATGCGCAAAAAAATGCGCGTACATAAGTAGGTGGGGCTTTTTATGTGCTTTCATTGCTCCTTTACCAACCTTTATCGGAATTGGGGTCAATGCCCACGGCCGCAGCGTATGCTGCGGCATTTTTTTATATGGCATATTGGAAAGTTTATAAGTGTGAGGCCATTTCGCCTTTTCAAAAAAAAGGTTATAATAAGAGTGTTTGAAAGGGAGGAAGCCATGAGAACTGTAGTTTATCTCGAAGATCGATACAACGACGAACATATTGTATTTACCAAAACAATGAAGCCCAACCACATTGTATACCTTGCAACTGCCACAGGGCTACACGCGGGTTACTATGAAGATTTTGCAGATTACATACTCACGGATTACCCAAAAGTTAATATCGAGGTGAAGTACATAGAAAAGTTGAATATGGTGGATTTAAAGGTCTGGATGGGCGACCTTGCCTACCTAGACGGGCTGCATCTTGCCAGTACCAATGGACTTTTGGCTCATGTGGCCTCGAGAGCCGCTGAAAGTCTCGGTATCCCTTGCTACTACACAGACTTAGAGAAAGATCAGATTCTGTGCCTAGAAGGATCTGGCATTCAGATTGTCAAAGAGAATATAGAAGGTATCGATATTACTGAGATTATCGACATTGCAGGTGGCGACATAATCAGAAAGACCTCGATGTTCAACGAAGACCCACTAATTAGAAGGGCGACAGATTTTATTGCAGAAAATCAAACGAGGTGGAAGCGCCTTAAACGCCTGTTGGGGTTAAAGGAAGTGTTTTTGCACGACGAATTGGACCGCGCAGTAGTAGAGGCTGTGCTTAGGCGATTAGATAAAAGCGATTACTTGCTCTTCAAGTGGATGAAAACATACCTAAAAGACATTGGTTACCTAAAAACCAAGCGCTCAAAAGACGACAACTTAGTGCTGCGCTTTAAGTCCCCAGAACACAAACAGTTTCTCTTTATTTCGGGATCTTGGTTGGAGTCGTTGACATATAAGACCCTTCAACTTGTAGAGGGCATTACCGACATCGAATCTGGCGTTAGCTTTGCCTGGGATTTTGACGATGAAACCATTAAGAATGAAATTGATGTATTGGCAACATATAAATCGCGTTTGTACTGCTTCTCCTGCAAGGATTCGGCAAGCTACGATGTCAATGCGCTCAATGAACTTTCTGTTTATGCCCAGCGCCTAGGTGGTCAGAATGTCACAAAAGTTCTTGTGGTCACCGATCTTCCGCGCAAAGAGGGCGTACTCGAGCGAGCGAGAGAGATGGATGTAGAAGTACTCATTTATGAGGGGAATCCTGTGGCTTTTAGGAGACAATTAGAACGTCTATTCTCTAAGAATATGAAGGGGATTTAAATGGTAAATAGTTTGTTTGATATTATTGGGCCAATTATGGCAGGACCATCGAGCTCACATACTGCTGGCGCAGCAAAAATCGGCAACTTTGCAAGGAGCTTTGTGCAAGGCGACATTGTTTCTGTGGTCTTTGGATTACATGGTTCTTTCGCAGATACTTATAAAGGACACGGCACAGACAAAGCCTTATTGGGCGGTATTTTGGGTTTAGCGCCGAGCTCGCCACAGCTTAAGTTTGCCTTTAGACTAGCAGAAGACCTGGGCGTAACGTATACTTTCGTGCCGATGGACCTTGGAGATGTGCATCCAAACTCAGTAAAGGTGTCTATTACCAGTAAAAGTGGCAAAATCACAGACGTCATTGGGGCCTCAATCGGCGGTGGTGCCGTTAAACTCACCGAGATCAATGGCATACGCATGAATTTAAGTGGCCAGTACCCCACAATTGTCACCCATCATATAGACAGAAGGGGTATTATTACAATTATTACAAGGTTCTTAGCAGAAAATCA
>CALFXQ010000051.1 GCA_937958285.1 uncultured Fusibacter sp.
AAACAGCCCTAGCCGTCGAACTCGCGCGCATGGACTATAACGTTTATCTAGATAAAGACGTGCCCATCTACTACCGTGAATTTTTGGTCGGCCAAGGCAGCATAGATTTGGCTGTCGCTGATTATTGCTTGATCACAATCCTTTCGGAGACCGAGCCAGAAATCATTCAGCAAAGTATACGACAGTTGAGAAGTATGCTGCGCGCAAGTGGATTTGGTGTAGGTTTGATACTCAATTTTGGACAAACGCGCATGATAGATGGCGTCAAGAGAGTTTCATGTACCCCTAATGCAACATTTATGACTCGGAAAGATATCTGAACTGTCATTGACCAATCCCGACATGCCAAAATGCCCAACAATTAACGATTTCGATCTGGTATCAATCGATTAAAATCAAAAGAATTGCCGTCAGTTGTTATAAGTAGATACGTCCATCTTTATATGAATAAAAGTAATTGCATTAAAGTCAGAAAAATCTGCAAACATTTTCACATATACTCTTTTCAAGTGAATTTTTTTTGTGTACAGTAATACCATTATATGTATAAGGAGGCTTGTGATGACTCTACGATTCAATAAAACAACCAATTTGGTATTACTGTTAATCTTCACTTTTGTCTATATTGCAAAAGGATTGTGTTTTGCCGATGGAACACCAAGTATTCACTTTTCTGACATGAGCGGACACTGGGGGCTACCATATGTCAACGCACTGATTAAAAAGCAAGTGATAGACGGTTTTCCTGATGGCACATTTAAGCCACAAGGTACCGTTACTGTAGCTGAATTTTCGAAGATACTGGTAAGCGCGTTGGGTTACAAGCCCCAAACGGTAAGTGATCAGGGCCATTGGGCGAGAGGTTACATGGACGTGGCATTAAAGCAGGGTCTAGTATACTCCAACGAAAAGGAGTTTCAAGCCCTGAATGCACCCCTTACAAGAGGACAATTATCGCGTATGCTATATCGAGCCCTACCAGAACCCTTTGCTTTCAAGGACTTGGTGTACCATCAATACATGATTAAGGACTTCGATCTTTGTCAACCCGATGACCGCCTTCCAATACTAAATTGCTTTAGACTAGGAATCATAACAGGGTACCCAGACAGCACGTTCAAGGATAAGCTAAATGTCACGCGCGCCGAGGCATCTGCGATGATGATGCGCTACTTAGATGAATCTTTGCGCTTAGTCCCTACCCTGCCCTATGCTGAGGGTGTGACTATTACCGAGTCAGAGGAGAAGGACCGCTATGACTTTTATATTGCATTCAATTTAACTGAATCGCTCGAACCTCAATATGTCTGTATAGAAAATTACCTAAATAAGAAGATTAGTGTTGAAAACACAAATAAGATATTGCAATACGCAAGACAAAAGACTAACTATAGAGATGAACTAAGTTTGAAGAAAATGCTTTCAGGTCAATATCATGTAGAAGTCTTATCTAGTAAACTTAATGCACTAATCATAATTAGAGGTATTAAGAATGAATAACAAATTTAGATTTATTCTTATATTTCTGTTGTTTTTTTTAAAATCAATGATTTCATTTGCAGATAGCAGTATTAATGATATTAATGACTTTATCTTCAAGCACTATCAATTGATAAATTATTATCAAGAGAAAAACACTGATAATGAAATTTTAAATAAGGGAATTTTCTCTGATTATAAAGTCATCAGTTATGGAATTCCGAAAGGCGGAAAATTTTCTGAGATTACAAATCAATTCGAATATAGATATCTTGGGAGATCTAACAACGGAGAACTCATACCTAATTACAACTATTCTTATGATACCAAGAGTTCTATCTACTTTGATGACATGAAATGGATAGTTGATCCATTTCACAGTCCATTAGTAGTAAACGATCCTAGGTATAAATGGGTTCAAGAGAATGTTTTTTCATCAAAGAGATCAGATCCGAGGATATTGAAGGCATTTTTGGCGGGGATGCATTTGCAGCATGGGAATGCGGAGAGGCCTTCGGGGGATTGGTTTCGGGGGGATGCGGTGAATAGGTGGGGGCAGCCGGTGCAGTGGGAGCGGTACATGCATATTATTGATCCGCCCACGGAATGGACGCATGGGTCGGCGATGCTTTGGCATGTGAGTGCGCTGGATGGGAAGCTGTATTATATTGATGTGCGATTGACTCGGTTTATGGATCTTGCGGGTAAGTTGCAGGTAAGGCATAGGACGGTGAGTGGGCAGCGGTTAAGTGTCCATGATTATTCGAGGCGATTGGTGGATGGTGCTTCTGTTGAGGTTAGTGGAAAGGCCATTGATGGGTACCAGTATGTGGGATATGGTGTCAGTGCTAGTAATGGGACTGCGCCGCTGCAGTCTGGGGCAGCTGAGTATTCTATGGTTTACGATTATGATTATAATAGGCTATTGTATACGGTGACTTTTTACTATACGCCCGTGGTTATGGAACAGGATTTGGATAGCTCTGGAGCCATAACGATCAGTCACCCGGTTTATGATGTGACACTGGGGATTCCCACGGGAGAGCGGGCCAACATAAGTGCGCGGGTTGATCGTCCTTTTATGATGGATTTTAGGACGGAGCGGGTGAGTGGGAGTCGGTCGGCGGTGGTTTTGGTGAGGCAGCCCTATGTGCTGGAGTGGCAGGGCGATACGGTGCGAAGGGTTGCTCAGGAGCGGGTCACTGTGCTCAGGGATTATGTGTATTATCGGGTGAGTCAGCTGTATGCGTATGGGCTGAGTCAGGTGAAGGTGCTGAATGGGAAGCTGGCTGTTGGGGGCGAGGTGATGTTGTCGGAGTTCCCGAAGGGGTGGAAATTGCCCGTTGTGGAATTTGTGAGGCAGGACAGTTATGTTTCGGATTTTGTTGTTAATGGGGCCAGGTTCGATGTGGCTCTAGGTTGTTATGTGCTAGATCTACCTGAGCGTTGGCACGTGGGGCAGTACGAGCCGAATTTTAATTTTGTGGCGCTTGCAGAGGGGGCGGTTGAGAGGCTCAGGGTTAGATCCGACTCTCTGGTTGTGAATGGTCGGGTTTTTGTGGATGGCAGCTGGAGTGTTGGTGAGCCGGTAGCGCCTATTTCGTTGGTTGCGGCAAAGGCTTATGTGGATGGATTTGGGCCTGTCTCTTTGTCGAGGGTGGGTCATGTGCTTTCACACGAGATTTCTAATGGCGAGGGCGAGACCGAGGGCGCGGCATATTATAGGACTTTGGCGCGTTGGGCGGTGCCTGAGCGGATTCCCGTGGTTTCGCTGGTGGGGAATCCGGTTGTGGTGCACACGCCTGTGGCGGCGAGGGCGGCGCTTGTGGCGCGGCCGTTGCTGGATCAGCGTGAGAGTGCGGTGAAGGCCGATGGGTCTGCGCCGCCGGCGATGCACTTAGAGGCGCTGATGCGCTTGGATCTGAGTACGAGAGGCGCCCACCTTGAGATTCCGGGATCTGGGGATCGAGATTATG
>CALFXQ010000052.1 GCA_937958285.1 uncultured Fusibacter sp.
GATTTTAAGTATACGTTGAACCCGAGTAACGACGATATTTTCTTCAAGGGGCTCCAGCCTTCTTATACGCTGCCGGAGTCGGTGTTTAAAATGTCGCAAATGGATTTTAAAACGGGACAAGTCTCCTCGGTAACCCGTAGTGCCAGTGACTTTAAATACACCATTAAAGACGATCCAAACCGCATTTTTTCAGTTAGCGATGCAGGGGTAATCACCGTAACGCCACCTGCAAAGGGCGATATTGCCAAGGCGAGTCTAGAAATCACCTGGAAGAAAGCGCCTTTGTCCTTTACATCGATCCCCATTTCGCGCACCTTTGAATTGACTTGGGATAATCTTGCAGGAAGCTATTTAATTAGTTTTGACTCAAATCAAGGCAGCAATGTGCCCAGCATTAAAGGGGCTTACAATAGCAACGTGGTATTGCCCCTACCAACGCGAGAAGGCTATGTTTTTGCCGGTTGGTTTACGGATCAGGGCACTTTAGCGGTGCCATTCGATTCCGACAAAATGCCTGCGTGGAATACGAAGTTGTATGCCAAGTGGACGCCAGGCACCGCTAAATATAACGTGCGACATTATCAAAAGGATTTGGCAGGAGAGGGGTATACCCTGGTAAAAGTCGACACGCTGAGTGCTTCAACCGGAGCCAATGTGACGCCTGCGGTTATGAATTACACTGGCTTCACGTCGCCAGCAGCTAAAACAGTAGCCGTTTTGGGCTCAGGGAGTACGACAATCGACTATTTCTATAATAGAAACGTGTATACCCTCACGTTTGTATTAGATAATGGCCTATCCAATGTGGTGAGCGCATTGCCTTTTGGCGCATCTATTGTAGCGCCATCCCTCGTGAAAAAAGGCTATACTTTTACGGGCTGGAATGCTGCAGTACCCGCTGCAATGCCCGCGTCGAATAGCACCTTTACAGCACAATGGGCACTTAAAAACTACAGCATTACCTACGACCTAGGCGGTGGCAGCGTAGCTGGTAACCCGGCAACCTATAATGTCAATAGCAGTGCCATTACAATAGTCAACCCCACAAAAGCGGGCTATACCTTCGACGGCTGGACAGGCACGGGCTTGCTGTCAGCTACCAAGTCACTGGTCATTGTAAATGGCTCGACAGAAAATCGTTACTATACTGCTACCTGGAAGCTCTCTAACAACACGGGCTATTCGGTGTATCACAAAAAAGAAGATAGCAATGGCAACTATTCAATGCTAGATTTAGAGGTGTTAAAAGGGACTGCTGGCACCAACACCCTTGCAGTGCCAAAGGTCTATAACGGCTTCACACCAGATGCATTTAGCCAACAAGTTATTTTGGCCGACGAGACCACCGCAGTAGAGATTAAATACACACGAAACAGCCATCTTTTGACCTTTAATGCAAATGGCGGCGTGGGCGGCAGTGCATCGACGCTTAAATTCGAAGCGCCAATCTCTGCACCAACGGTGACCCGTACGGGATATACCTTTATTGGATGGGATGCAGCGGTATTAACGACAATGCCAAACAACGCGCTAACCTATTCGGCCCAGTGGCAGCCAAATACCTTCAGCATTGAGTTCAACAAAAATGCAGATAATGCTACGGGCACCATGAGCGATCAAGTGTTTGTCTATGGCGTGGGTCAAAATCTAACGACTGCTGCATTTACAAGAACGGGTTACGCCTTTAGTGGGTGGAATACTGCAGCTAATGGCAGCGGTACGGCCTATGCCGACGCAGCAATGGTCTCCAATTTGTCGTCTGTTCATCAGGCGAAGCTCGTACTTTACGCACAGTGGACTGCCCAACCTTCAAGTGGTGTCTTTAACGCGAAGTACAGTGCAAAATATCAGATCTTTGACTTTATTACCTCAACAACGAGAATCAATGGCAACGCCTTTGATCCGTCGTGGGGCTCTGCTGGTTCATCGGGTGGGCATCAGTTTAGCGATGCCATGTTAAGTGGTCGTTACTTCACCTTAAAAGAAACGGGCGATGCAACCAAACCTTACGCACTGTACATGTATGAAACAGATGGCACCCCTGTTGTAAAAAATGTATCGCCAAATCTTTATGCAAGCTCACTTATTGGGTTGTCGTCAAATGTCAATCTATCGCCCGCTTGCAGCACATCGCTTCAAAACTTATACGGTGCAGATTGGGCAAAGGGTTTAGTCGCAGTGGGCACGATTACAAACCTGTGGTCTGAAGGTCTGCTATATAACAGTTCCAACGGCTTTGGCTATTTTATTAGCGGCAAAACAGCATATACCACAACTGGAACCATTGTGCTCACAAACCGCATTATCAATCCTACATTGACCCAACTTAAAGATGTGTCAAATTATGAAGCAGGCCCCCTATTGCCATAGAGTTAACCCCCTTAGCAAACATATCGCTAAGGGGGCTAATTTTTACCCGGTGTACGGGTAGGCTGTTCAAATGTTCGCAGTTCATCTATACTTAGAGAAAACAAAGGTAAGGTCGAAACAGTGTAGCCGTTCAATCGTCTTATATATGAGGGGGCGTGGGTGAGGAGTTCAATTATAAAGGGTGCAATTGTACTGAGCATTGTGCTTCTTATTGTCATTATAGGGATCATCGCCGTTGGCGGCACCGATACAGTCCTTAGCGGGAGCGCGAATTTAGCTTTGGAACAACCAGAGGCGGTTTCACAAGCCATTCAAGTTTTGAATGGGGAGTGGGAGTTTTACTGGGATCAATTGCTCGAACCAAAGGATTTCACTGCGGACTCTTCAATCGGACAGATGTCGCTGATGAAGGTGCCCGGCAGTTGGAGATCCAGTGAAATAGGCAATCGAGAATCGAGTGGGAATAGCTTTAGTGGGCAAGGGGTCGCGACTTATCGTGTAATTCTAAATTACCCTGAAGGGTTAGAGGATCCGGCGTTGAGGATACAAAACGTGGCCTGCGCTTATAAAGTATTTGTCGATGGGCAATTTGCAGCAGAAAGCGGCGTTGTTTCGCGGCAGTTTAGCGAGTATCAAGAGGGAACCCAGTTCCTTGTAGTGGACCTGCCTGCTGGGAAAGAGGATGTTGAAGTGCTGATTCAGGTGGCGAATCTGAATTTTGCCAATGGCGGCATTCGCCAAAGCCCATTGTTTGGGTCAAAGCAAGTGCTAGAGCGGCAGCACCTGATTTTATTGGTTTTGCAGTTGACTTTCGCAGGCGCGGTGACTATCTTTGGCATTTACTATTTGTTGCTCTTTGCGCTTCAAAGGCAGAATGTAGCAGCACTCTTTTTTAGTGTGCTTTGCATGATTACCGGTGTGCGTTCTTTGATTTGGGGCGAGGTTCCGATTTTGTATTTGTATCCAAATATCTCTTATGGTACTCTTGCCTTTATTAACTACATTACTGGTTTTAACTTGATTCCGGCCATGGTGCTCTTTATTATCAGCTTGTATCCCATGCCCTACAACAAGCGCATTTTGGC
>CALFXQ010000053.1 GCA_937958285.1 uncultured Fusibacter sp.
GTTGGATATTGTCAAGGAACTCAAATATGAATAATCCACAGAAAGTACTAGATGTGAGCCAGCTGTCTAAGGCCTTTACCATGGGCTCAGAAACCCAACAAGTAATCGACAATCTGCACTTTGACATACAGTCGGGCCAATTTGTCTCCATTATGGGCCCTTCGGGCTGCGGAAAATCAACCCTCCTCTATATGCTCGGCGGCCTAGACTCCGACTACCAAGGCCAGATCAAGATTTTTGGCCAAGAGTACAAGACCTTGCAAGAGCGCGAAAAAAGCAAGCTGCGACGCTCGAAGATCGGCTTTATCTTTCAGTTTTACAATCTGGTGCCCAACCTAACCGTAGAAGAGAACATACTAATGCCCCTTGTGCTAGACGACAAGCGACCAAGTGCCTACGAAGATAAGCTCAATATGCTGCTCGAATTAACAGGCCTTACTAAAAGGCGTCGCTACACCCCCAGGGAACTCTCTGGTGGCCAACAGCAGCGTGTGGCAATCGCGCGTTCGTTGATCTTCGAGCCAGCATTGCTCCTGGCAGACGAGCCCATCGGCAATTTGGACTCCAAGTCGGGCACCGAGATTATGAATCTCTTCGCTCAAATTAACAAAGAACTGGGACACACCATTGTGCAAGTGACACATTCAAAGGAGTCTGCAGACTTTGGCAATCGAATCATCTATTTAAGAGACGGCGTGATCGAACGTGACTACATGGTTGGGGAATAGTGCCCAATGTTAAGGAGTAGAAGCGTATGGACAAGAAGTGCTTAAGAATTGACTTAACCCAGAGCAAAACGTGGATCGAAGAAATACCGCACCATCTTCGAAAAAGCTATATAGGCGGGGTTGGACTAAACACCTATTACTTTGCCCAGTCAGATGCCCTCAAGTACGAGGCATGCTCTTCTCACAATCGCTTGATTTTTGGCATCGGGCCCATGGTCGGCACAGGGCTACTAGCTGGGAATCGCTGTACAGTGACGGCCAAGAGTCCCATGACAGACCGATATGGAGACTCGAATATTGGCGGCGGCTTTACCTATGCCATGGCAAGTGTGGGCTATGAGTACATAATTATCGACGGAGGCTGTGAGAAGCCATCATATCTACTGATCGATGAAAAGGGCGAGACCCGTATTCTAACGTGTCACGACCTATGGGAAATGGATACCCATCAAGTCACAGACATCTTAAAGGCCAGGCATGGCACTAAATCCCGAGTGGCTTGCATTGGGCTGGCGGGAGTGAATCAAGTCAGATATGCCAGCATTATGATGGAGAAAGATCACGCAGCCGGCCGCATGGGCATGGGTGCAGTGATGGGCGCAAAAAACCTAAAGGCCGTGGTGATTGTGAGTGGTTCTAAAAAGCCGCAGATACACGACATACAGCGGTTTAATGCACTGAAGCAGAGATGGTTAAAAGAAGCTAAAAAATCGATGATTTCGAAAATAGGCATGCGCTATGGCACCTTGTTTTTAATCGAGGCCAATAACCGAAATGGCTTTTTACCCGTAGAGAATTTTTCAAAGAACCGCTCCGACAAAGCGGAGGGCTTGTACCCTCAAGTGTTCAATGCTGAACACAAGGTGGGAAACAAGGCGTGCATCGCCTGTCCACTGGCCTGTTCTAAGCGCTATGAAATTAAATCAGGAGCCTATCGCGGATTAAAGGGTGCCCGGGTGGAATTTGGAGCGGCCTCGCTAGGACCTGTGCTCGGCATATACGATTGGGCATCTGTCCTGCATTTAAAGGTGCTTTGCGACAAGTACGGCATGGATACCATCGAAGTGGGCGCTGTGATTTCTATGGTTATCGAGGCCTATCAAAAGAACAAGCTAGCGGCAGAAAAACTCGAAGGGGTGGTTGGTGAAGTTGAATTTGGCAGCACCGCCTTTGTCGAGTCGGTTTTCGAAGCCATTGTTCAGCTTCGAGGTATTGGAAGCACCCTTGCACAAGGGGTGTACCGCGCCTCTTTGGAACTGGGAACAGAAGCGTTTTGCTTTTGTGTGAACAAGTCCAGTACAGGCCTTCAATCCTCACAAAAGCTGGTGCGATCGCTGGGGTATCTCACATCCACCAGAGGTGGAGACCATCTAAAGTCCTTTGCCTTTACCGTTCAAAATGGCGGGTTTTACCTTGCAAAGTACGTATTTGGCATTAAGCATGTAAAAAAGCTACTCGATACGCCAGTACATGTGGGCAGAATTTTATGGTGGCATGAGAACTATAAGGCCATTGTGGATAGTTTAGGCGTTTGTCTCTTTGCAATCCACTGTCTGCCCTTTGTGGGAAGTGCATTCTTCGACGATTTTAGCGAAGTGATGTACGCCATTTATGGCATTTCCATGACTAAAGAGGAGGTCTTCGAGGCAGGTGACCGCATTTATCAGCTGCAAAATGCCATGAATGTGTCTTTAGACCTGAGTTTAGAGCACTACAAGTGGCCTGAGCGAGCCCCTGAGGCAGGTATCAATCCCGATTATTTGGCACAAACGGTCATCGATTCGAGAGATGCCCAAGGCATGTTGCCCGAGTATTTTCGATTTAGAGGCTTAGATCCAATGGGGCATCCCACAGAGGCCCGCTTTAGAGAACTGCATATCGAAAGTGAATTTTATGAACGCTTTAACCTTAGCGCCTATACGCCACCGCTTCCATTAACGGCGTGTACCTCTCAGGTGGCCCTGTCTATTAAGCTGGGACCAAAAGACAAGATCAAACTATTTATAATGGGCAATTGCGCAAATTTTCTTTTTAAGGTGCGAGATAAATCCTTCTTAAAGAAGTACTATCAGAAAAATGATCAGAAAAAAGAAAGGAGCGTATGATCTAAGATCATACATAGGGAGCGATGAAGATAAAAAAGAGTATTGTCATCATAGTATTCATGTTGATCTTGGCAGTTGGAGGCTACTTTTTCATCAATCAACCAAAGGCGGTATCTGTTGTACCTGTAGAGATCGATTCAATCTCAGACAGTATCAATGCCATTGGCGTGGTGAAGGTGATGGATTATGCAAATGTTTCCTTCGAGTTGCCCTACACAATCAAAGAGATTCGCGTTCGCGAAGGCGAATGGGTTAAAAAGGGGCAGACGCTGCTCACTTTCGACCAGCAAGAGCTGCTCAAGCAAATCGACATCGCCACCATCGAACTAGAAATGGCGAAGAGCGAATTGCGCTACACAAAGGGCGTGTCCACCGACAAGAACCTTATAAATGGAAAGAGAAACCAAGTGCAGTTAGTGGAAACCCGCTTGTTGCAGCTCGATGAAAGCCTCAAAAAAACCGTGTTAACTGCACCCATGTCCGGCTGGGTCACTCGTATCCATGCATTCGAAGGCGTTCTGGCAAATCTCGTCTCACCAGATGGCATTCTGCTCGAGATACAAGACCTAAACACAAAGTATATCGAAGTAAATGTACCAGAGCTGTATCTGAGTCGCATTGCAATCGGACAGCGCGTTGAGATTTTGTCTAAGCAGTCAGAGCAAACCCTTTTGGGGAAAATCGACAGCATCTCACTGATTGCATCCAAGCAAAACGAGAACAGCATTGGCGAATCCACCATTAAGTGCCGCGTTTTAATGGACAAAAAGATGGCCCATAACGCTTTGGTTTCTGGCATGACAGTAGATGCAAAAGTCACCCTCGAAAGTGTAGAACAGGCAAAGCTCTTGCCGGCAAAGTGCATTGTTAGTGAAGACGGCAAATACTTCGTCTACACCGTTAAAGACGAGCTTCTCAAAAGGGTGCCAATAGACCTTGGCATTAGCAACACCAAATACGTGCAAATTATCTCTGATGCGCTGAGCGAAAATGACACCGTCGTCTATCAGCACGATCAGACACATCGTGAAAATCAACGGGTTAAAACCACCCTTGTAGAAAAGGATGCGCACTGACGATGGAAAGAGTTTGGGAGTGGTTTGTGATTTTTCAGGGCGTGGGCGTTAAATACAAAGAGCGCGTTAGGGATTTTATCGCTAAAAATGATAACGACTTCGATAGCTATAGCGAACTGTGTAAGGCCGTATTGGGCTTTGACATTATCGAATATGCATCGAGCGATATTCAGCCACAAGAAGACATTCTCTTTAAGGAGTGGATTCTAATCTACTTGTTCGATTGCTATATGTTCAAGACCAAGGCGGTAGATTTAGTCAAACCCAAAGCGGTGATGGGTTATAGCATGGGCTTGATTACTGCTATGGCAGCAATGGGGCGCATTGCCATAGCCGATGGTTTAAACATGTTAAACCTCATTTATCACGGCGGTACACAGCAGTGCAAAGACAACGAGGCCATGGGCATTCACATTGGCATGTCTAAGGAGCAAATCGTATATGAACTGAGCCATCTGAGTATAGAAGAGACGAAAATCGCCTCTAACTTTGGTCCAACCGTGAATTTGATCGCGGGTTATCGAGTCGATATGCACCATCTCAGCAAGCACCTAGATGCAAAAGGGCTAGGTGAAATTCAATTTATCGATGCGCCCTATGCCATCCACAACGAGAGCGCTTCATCGAAACTGTTTGCCTTTAATGCATATGTCGATAACATGGCCTATGCAGAATCAGACATCGCAATCTATTCGGCTGTAGATAAGCGGCTAATCACCTCTGAGCATGCAGCAAAAGAGGAGCTAAAGCGCAACATGGTCACCTATATAGATTGGTTTAACTCAGTGAGCGCCCTAGTAGAGTCAAATGGTTATGCGGTGTATTGCAATGGCATCAATCACGCCTTTACGAGGAATCACAAAATGGTCAGCAAGCACGGAAAAGTAGCAGATTATAGGGATCTGTTGCGATAAATGCCCCTAAAAACAGGGAAATCGAAGAGGAGAAATAAAATGAGAGAAATGACAATCGAGTTAAAAGAAGCACTAAGACAGCACGCGTACACGTTTTTTGCCAACGAAAGTGGCATGGACGTCGGCGATTTAAACGACGAAATGACAATTATGGACGATTTAGACGGAGATTCGTTAATGTTTGTAGAGCTTGTAGAATCTGCAAAAGAGCGTTTCGACATGGACATTAAGCTACAAGTGGTGGGCAAGTACCTGTTGAGAAAGCCCGCCGACACATTGGGCGAGGTTGTTGCTACCATGGAGAAAATCTACATCCACGGCAACAACATCGATGTCAATTAACTTGATTGGCTATGGCGGTGTTGAACGCAGAGGACTTTGAAAGCCTATACCAAAACAAAACATGCAAGGTGTTGATCCACGAAAGTATCCTCCATATTGTGCTAGACAATGGCAAGCACAATGTGATTTCGGATCCTGAATTTGTGCCTATAGAAGTATTGAAGGATTTA
>CALFXQ010000054.1 GCA_937958285.1 uncultured Fusibacter sp.
CTTTTCAGCTTCAATACCCAGCGACTTGAGGTCGAGAAATGGATTCGAATCTTTCTCTAAGCCCAATCCAACATCAAAACAGTCTTCAAAATAGGTTTGCAACGTAGCCGCACTATCGATAAAGGTATAAAAATCCATATCTGTGTGGATATTAGCACTTAAACGATCAACAAGTCCGGGCTTTGGCGCGGCACTCACTTCGTACAACATGGATTTTAATGCAATCTGACCTATCCAACGCGATATCGATTTCAACAAACCACCGCCTATAATGGGTTTTAAACTTCTGCTTCTGCCTCTGCCTCTGCTTTCGCATCTGAATCCATTAGAGCGTGGGCAAAGCGCATCGGATCGAAGTGTTGTAAGTCCATAATGCCCTCACCTACACCAATAAGTTTTACCGGAATGCCCAGTGTCTCTTTGACGGCGAAAATAAATCCACCTTTTGCTGTGCCGTCGAGCTTGGTAAGCACCACACCTGTAATAGGCGCTACTTCCTGAAAGAGCTTGGCCTGTTGAATGGCGTTTTGTCCTGTGGTTGCATCGAGTACCAGTAGAACCTCTCTACTTGCGCCGGGGTATTCACGATCGATAATTCTAAATATCTTGGCGAGTTCGTTCATCAAATTGACTTTGTTGTGTAAACGTCCTGCGGTATCCACAATAAGCACGTCTGACTTTCTAGATTTCGCCGCTTGAATTGCATCAAAGACCACAGAAGCGGGGTCTGATCCCTCGGCCTGTGCAATGACCTCTACGCCAGAACGCTTGCCCCAAACGACCAATTGGTCAATCGCCGCTGCTCTAAAGGTATCAGCAGCAGCCAAAAGCACCGATTTCCCTTCACTTTTTAAGAGATTGGAAATCTTGCCTATAGATGTGGTTTTGCCCGCGCCGTTTACGCCAATCACAAGCACCACACTGGGAGAATCCACCTTGAGCTTTGCTTCATCTGCAGTGCTGAGCATCTCGGCCATAACGTCTTTTAACACGTCTTTCACCATGCTTGCATCGTTGATTTTTCTTAGCTTTAACGCTTCTTTTAGCTTTTCTATAAGCCTCATGGTGGTGTCCATGCCAATATCGGCAGTTATCAATATCTCTTCGAGTTCATCGAATAATGCATCGTCGATTTGCCCGTAATTATTTATTAATTGGTCGATGCGATCTGTAAACTGCTTTCGGGTTTTATCTAGACCCGAGAAAAGTCTTTTGAAGAATCCACCAGCTTTAGCAGGTACTTCTATTACATCTGCTTCGATTACTTCGTTGGGTTCACTTTCAATCCATTGGCTTTCATCAACGATTTCTTCTATTTCGACGCTTTCACCGATCTCGCCTTGATCGGCGACATCTAAATCAAGGGCCGCTTCGAGTCCATATTCCGCCGCTTCCGTTTCGTCGAGTTCCCCTGCCTGATCGAGATTTTCTTCGAGTTCGAAATCTTCTGGCGCTTTCTTTTTAAACCAATTTTTAAACACGCTTTGCTCCTTTACCGAGATCATCAGAGAGTATGTTGTCGTAGTTGTCGTCGAGTTGAACGCTAATCACCGTAGAAATGCCCTGCTCTTGCATCGTAACACCAAATAGGGATTGAGCAATTTCCATGGTGCCCTTGCGGTGCGTGATAATGATGAACTGAGAATTCTTCACATAGTCCTTTAGGAATGTGGCAAAGCGGTAGATATTGACATCGTCTAGGGCCGCTTCTATTTCATCGAGAATACAAAATGGTGAAGGCTTGGTGCGCAAAATTGCAAACAATAAGGCAATAGCAGTAAGCGCCTTTTCGCCACCGCTCATTAGATCGAGACTTTGAAGCTTCTTGCCCGGCGGTTGCGCGTGAATCACAATCTCCGCCTCTAAAATATCTTCGTTGCCCTCTGCAATAATCTCGCCAAAGCCACCGCCAAACAAGCTCGCAAAGGTCTCTTTAAAGAACCCATTAATCTCTTCTAGCTTCTCTTTAAAGCTCTGTCGCATCTCTTTATCCATGTCTTTGATAAGCTTCGCCAATTGATCTTTTGCAAGATTGAGGTCTTCTTTCTGTGCGCTGAGAAACTCATATCGCTCGGCAACGGTATCGTATTCTTTAATAGCACCCACATTCACATCTCCAAGCGCCTTGATTAAGACCTTTAAGCGCTTTGCCTCCGATGCGTACTCCTTTAAATCAAATTCGTGTTTGCTCAGCAAAGCCTCCACATAAGTCAATTCATATTTATCGAAGAGATTCTGTAGAATATTGTCTTTTCGGGTCTCTAATTTTGTCTTGTCGATTTCGAGTCTGAATATGGCATCGTTAAAGCTACCCACCTGATTGCGGTAGTTTTCAACCTCTAGAGAAATCCCTTGCATTTGCGTGCGCTTACCTTCTAGAAGGCGCTGGACCTCCACGTAGCTTTGCTCTAAAACAAACAGTCCCTCTTTCGCTTCAGTCAGCTGCCGCTGCTTCTCTTTGACTTGAATTTCAAGATCCTCTAGGGTTTGTGAAAGTTGATAGATATCATTGTCACGGCGCTGGGCCATGCGTTCTTGTTGTTCAAATCGAACTTTGCGATCTTCTACACTGCGTTCCAGACTTGTAAGAATCTCTTTGGCCCGGGCATCTTCGATCCTCAAGGTAGTCGCCTGCTCTTGGGCTACATCTACCTTTTGGCGCAGAGAGATCTGGGCCTCACGCATGTTCGCGAGCACTTCTAGGGCATTTTCGAGGGCAACTTGCGCATCTAGGGCCGCCTCTTGTGCAGTTTGCTGCTGTTCTTGTAGTTCTTCAATCTGCTGAGCAATTTCGTGTAGGGTTTGCTGCAAACGGCCCTTACCCTGACTTGCAGTTGAGATAGCCTGGCGCACTTGATCGAGTTTTAGTTTTTTGTCGCCTACGCATTGCTTTTGAGTAGCCAGTTGCAAGTCGGTGGCATCGAAGGCCTTGCGGCTTTCTAGCAAAGAGGCTTGTAGGGCATTTCGTTGTTCGTTGAGCGCATCGATGCCCTTTGCCAGCGCAGTGCAAGCCTCGTCTAATTCTTGAATTTCGCGTTTGCGCTTTAGGAATCCCGTTTCTTTCTTAGATAGGGAACCACCCGTCACTGTACCGCCCACGTTTACAATTTCACCCTCTAGCGTCACTACCCGAGAGCCCTTTGGCAAATGCTTAGAAGCTTTTTTGGCATCGGCTAAGCTCTCGGCAAAGTACACATTAGAGAGCAAATACTGTAGTGCAGGCAGAACATGACCCATGGCCTTGATGTGGTGCACGGCACATCCATAAAAGCCCGGTTTGGTCTCTGGTGCTGGAATCTCTCTTGGCTCTAGCCCTTTAAGGGGCATAAATGTGGCTCTGCCTGCCTTGTGGGTTTTTAACGCTTCAATATATTGGTCGAGGGCATCGTCGTGTGACACCACTATGTTTTGCAAGTTCCTGCCTAGGGCAGTCTCAACAGCCACTTCAAATTGCTTCTCTACGCTAAAGAGATCTTTAATGCACCCGAGCACGTCGGAATCGGCTTTTGACCACTCCAACACTTGCTTCACCGCATACGAAAAACCCTCTTGCTGATTTTCTTGCTCTTGAAGGGCGTTTTGCTTGGTACTAAGCCCCGTTAGCTCCGAGCGACGCAGATATATTTGCTCCTCTAAGGCCGAAAGCTGATCTTGAATGTGTCGCTGTTGTTCCTGAAGAGAGATGCGCTGTACCTCTATGGCTTTAAGGGCATCGTCTGATTCGCTAAGCTGATGCTGCGCATCTGAGAGCTGACGCACTGCCTGAGACTGGGATTCATCGAATAGCGCCGCCTCTTGTCTTACGCCAACGGTGCGTTCGTTCAAGTTATCCACCTGAAGTTGAACCCGTTCTTTTGCCATAACCAGCGCGCTGACTTGTTCTCTAAGGCCATCTATTTTCTTTTCTTGTTCCCCTTGCTCATTTAGCGATACTTCGAGGGCGCGCCCTTGTTCTTCAAGATTTTCTAGAGCCTCATTTAGCGCTTGATTGCGCTCTAAATAGCGCCCTTGTTCTTCTAGGAGCGCCTCTTGATCTCTTGCCATGCCCAGCACCATCTCTTGTTGATGCGCTACATCTTCTTTGGCTTGTTGTACGAGCTGGGCGATATTGCCCTCTATTAACGTACGTCTTTCTCTGTTGATATCTATCTCGTGCTTGAGCTGTGTCGCTTCTTGAAGTGCCTCTTGCTGTTCTTTTGCCAATTGTCTTTCTTGTAGTGCAGAGTTGGCCATTTCGTCTTCTAGCGCCGATAGCTGATCTAGCTGTGTTTCTAATGCATGCTTTAGTTGGTGATTGTGCTTTGTTTTATCGGCGAGTTCGGAAACTAAGATTTCTAAATTGCCATCTACTTGCTCTACCTCGTGGATAAACAAATTGATCTCTAGATCCTTTAGGGCTCCCGAATGTTCGAGGTATGCCGTCGCTTTTTCAGCTTGCTCCTTAAGGGGACCTACACGCTCCGACAGCTCCTTGACGATATCTTCAATGCGCTCCAAGTTCTGGCCTGTGCGGTCTAATTTGCGCTGCGCTTCCTCTTTTCTGGTGCGAAATTTCACTATGCCCGCTGCTTCTTCTAAAATCAGACGCCGTTCTTCTTTATTGGTCGATAAAATGCTCTCGATACGGCCCTGACCAATAATGGAATACCCCTCTACACCAACGCCTGTATCCATAAAGAGCTCTTTGACATCTTTCAATCTGCACTTGTTGCCATTAATCTGGTATTCGCTTTCGCCAGAGCGAAACAAGCGCCTCACAACAGTCACTTCGTTGTATTCGATGGGCAGCATGCCTTCTATATTGTCGAAGGTAATGGCCACCTCTGCATAGCCTAGGGCTTTGCGCTTGGTGGTACCATTGAAGATCACATCTTGCATCTGCGCGCCCCGTAGGGTTTTAAAGCGCTGTTCTCCCAGAACCCATCTAAAGGCATCTGTCACATTGCTCTTACCGCTGCCATTCGGACCCACGATACAAGTAATGCCCTGTCCGAAATCTATAACGGTGCGATCTGCAAAGGATTTAAACCCCTTTAATTCTATCTTTTTAAGCAACACGATTTCTACCTCGACTTCATTCAAAATAATCCGGAAGTGCCAAGAGCACTGAGCTCGCCTCTAGTAGCAGTTCACCGGTTTTTAAGCGCCTATCTGGCACAATATCCATCTGCATCTTCCAAGTGACCTCGAGCCAATGCCTGTTTTCTTTTGACAATCCCGCCACCTTAGAGCAATCTCTTGGATGACAATGCACCCTGATATGCGTTGGTCGTACTGCGCTGTTTTGCTGAACAAATAATTTGTTCAGACCCCAGTGCATGCGCCTTTGCACCAACAAGCCCTCTACCCATTCTCCATAGGCAGGATGATAGGGACCAGCCAATCTAACATCTGGATCCATCAAGGCTTCGTGGGCCTGAAGTCCAATTTTTATCACACGTATACCTGCCTTGCGAAAATGATGGACGGCCCAGGCTGTCAGTGCTAATGACTGCTCTAGTGTCCATGGTGTATATTGGCCTCGGTGATAGGCAAGCGCTAAAGGCGTCTCCTTTAGCACTTGAACCGGGTATAACCGCACGGTGTGAGGCGATAAAGCGATACTCGCCATTACAGTAGCCTTAAAGCTGTCTTCACTCTGCATGGGAAGACCTAGCATCAGTTGATGTCCTAGCTCAAAACCCACCTTTAGTATAGCCCTCGATGCCGTTTCAACGATTTCGGCCGTATGGCCTCGGTCGCTGGCCTCGAGGACCAAATCGTCTAATGACTGAACCCCAAGCTCGATGGCTTCTACGCCGAACTGTTTCAGCACCTCTAGCACATGCCCATCGATGGCATCTGGTCTCGTTGAGATGCGGATGCTCGCAATCACTTCACTATCGACAAGTGGTTTTGCAATTTTAAGATAGGCTTCCATAAGGGTCTTTGAAAGCGCTGTAAAACTCCCTCCAAAAAAGGCAAGTTGATAGCGACCATGCCTTTCTTGAGCCATGAATTTTGTAAGGAACGCCTCAAAATCGGCAAGGGGTGCTTGCTGATGGCCGTTGATGACGCGTTGATTACAAAAGACACACTGGTGCGGACAGCCCGCGTGATTGATAAAATACGGAACGATTTTGATGGGATTCATGAGTCTACTTAAAACCCTTCGAGTCGTTTTGAACCTTAGCATCTGAACGTTTCGCCATAAGCGCTGATAGGGCCATCTTAGCTGCTGCTTGCTCTGCTTCTTTTTTGCTGCGCCCCTCGCCTTGACCCATCGACCTTTCATCGAGAAAGACGTGGGCTGAAAAACTTTTTTTGTGATCTGGGCCCTTGGCATCGACGATTTCGTAGCTTATTTTTTGTTGTTGTCTTGCCTGCACCCATTCTTGCAGCGCGGTTTTGTAATCGGTAAAGATTTTGCCGCCAACGGCATCTTGTATGGCGTGCTCGAGGGTTGTGAGTACCAGTCGCTGGGCCTTAATAAAGCCCCCATCTAAGTAAACCGCTGCCACAACGGCTTCGAAGGCATCTGCCAATATGCTTGGGCGTTTGCGTCCACCTGTTTGTGCCTCGCCTCTTCCAAAGGAAATGTACTCACCCAATTGCCACTTTTGGGCATGTTCTGCCAAGGTTGGTTCACAGACCACTGCGGCGCGCACCTTTGTGAGTTCTCCTTCTGGTAAGTTTGGGAATCGATGAAATAAGTAGTCGCTAACCACTAATGAAAGAACGGAATCGCCTAAAAACTCGAGTCGCTCATTGTGTTGAAGCCTAGTGGCATTCTTTTCGTTTGCATAGGAGCTATGCGTTAAAGCTTCTTGTAAGAGCTCGGAATTTTGAAAAGTATACTGCAATGTTTCTTCTAAATGATGAAAGGGCTTCAATGCGCGCCTCCTCTACTGATATGTCTCGCCAATATATGGTATACTGTTAACGCGTAAAAGTCCATTTCTATTATACTGTTATGCCTAGCACAAGGCAAGAAACAGTATGTAATCCATAAAAAATACACGGTTGACAAGTGATGTCTACTTGATTTATTATATGGTTGACAAAGGAGCACAATATGCACGCGATTATTGGAGCGATTACGGCACAACTCATGGAACAGACCCTTATTCCACCTGATGTTTGGCTTACACGCCTCACCATATCTGCTGAAGGTATAATAAGCGCCCCTGCCAAGGCCACCTTTAAGGCAAGACAACAGGGCATTTATTACTCTTTTTCGGGGAGTTGTCCCATGCATTACACCCTCACCTTTTGGCAACCGCGCACACCCCAACCCTTCAAGAGGCATTTTGGAGGCAGCCAAGGCGCGCATCGCTTCTCTGAGACAGCGCTCATGCGCTTTCTAGCTGAGAGCGGCGATCTCAATCCGCTACATCAAGGGGATATGCCCGTAATTCCAGGCCTCTTAATCGCAAGTTGGCTTCTAGAGCATATGGCCTTTCAGGCACCTTATGTTTCTATTAAATTCAAAAGCCCACTATTGGTATTGCAAGGTTTTGACCTTGTCGAGACAAATGAGGGTTACAGTCTTACCGACCACAAAACGATTTTTGCAGAAGTTCAAATGATATCTCCGGGAGATTACGATGCACACAGCGAATACACAAGTGAATAACACTCAAATTAAGCAGCTCTTTAGTGCCCCTTCTATGGCGAGAATGGCCATGATGATCGCTCTGGTTATCGTTCTTGGTCAAGTCAGCATTCCCCTACCCTTTAGCCCAGTGCCCATAACTGGGCAAACCCTGGCCATTATCATCGTCGGCCTATTAATGTCGCCACTTCAAGCACTTGTTATTGTAGGTCTATGGATGGCAATGGGCACACTGGGTTTACCTGTTTTTTCAATGGGGCGCTCAGGTCCTGAGGTCCTTCTTGGACCTTCGGGTGGCTATATTGTGGGCTTCTTGGCCTGCGCGGTCTTTATCGCCTTTTTTAAAGCCTCTCTAAATGGATATAAGCAAAGACCACGTATGCAAGCCCTCGCGCACAATGCGGTGGTGGTGGCCATCGGCAGTTTAGTGGTTATCTACACATTAGGTGTTCTCGGCCTTATGCGTGCAACAGACATGCCCTTTGCAGTTGCCTTTACTAAAGGTGTCTTTCCTTTTCTCATCGGCGATGCCCTCAAGCTCGTCATTGCGGTACTTACCTGTGATCAGCTTGTAAGAACAGCACCTCAGCTTTTTACATCACCAAAATAAACACAGCTAAACACCGGCGTAAACCGGTGTTTTTTTCTATTTTATCCAATGAAAGGTTTGTACATTGCATACATACACAACAGACATAGGCACTGGCCATTGCTCGCAACAAAAGGTCTACATCTACCGCATGGCGAGAACTGCCATCGGACAAACTGGTGGCATTCATAAATACACCCTGCCAGAAACCCTTATGGCTCAGGTGCTCAATGCCCTCGTTACCCCCGCCGAAGCGCACCACATAGACGATTGCCTCCTGGCAAATGCCGTGGGGCCAATGGGCAATATGGCGCGGCTCAGTTGGCTGACAGCGGGGCTTCCCGTTGTTGGAACCGCAACCTCAATAGATTTCCAGTGCGGCGGTAGCCTAAAAGCCATGCAATTGGCCTATGGCATGATCGCATCTGGTCAAGCCCAGGCCATTATCGCGGGCGGCATGGAATCCACCAGCCTTGAACCCCAACGCGCCTATCACCCAAATGATCCGCGCAAGCAGGCCCAGGCTGGCCTCTTGCCCCGCGCACAGTTCTCCCCTTATAGCCTCGGCGATGTAGACATGCTCCAGGGTGCCGAGAATACCGCCGTTAAATATGGGTTTACACGAGAGGCTCTCGACGCCTATGCCTTTGCCAGTCACCAAAAGGCCCTGGCCACAGCCAAGTCGCAGATCCTAGCACCCTTTATTTTGCCTACGCAAAAGCTTGGCTATGCCGACGAAAGTCTCAGGCCTACAATAAGTCTAAAACTCCTTAGCCGTGCCAAACCCCTTATTGCCAAAGATGGATTGACCACAGCCGGCAACGCCTGTCTTATGCACGACGGCGCCGCGGCACTCCTTATAGGATCTAAGGCATTTGGTGCGCAGATTGGCACCGAACCACTTGCGGAGCTTTTAGGGTTTTCTAGTGTAGGCGTTTCACCCGACTTTTCACCACT
>CALFXQ010000055.1 GCA_937958285.1 uncultured Fusibacter sp.
TCTTTCCCTACACGACGCTCTTCCGATAGATCGGAAGAGCGTCGTGTAGGGAAATCACCACACTCGGACGATTCGACCTTCAACGAGGCGATTATTCACTATATGCTCAAAGTACTAATGCCAAGAAGATTTGGGATCTTTTTAAGTTCCTTCTCACAAATAGAGACAGAACGTTCACCCCGGAATCATTGGTGGACCAGCTCTGTCCCTCGGAGTCCTATGCCGATCCCCGTGGGAGCCTACGCAGACAGATGCACAGATTGCGCCAACTACTCGGCGAATCGGCCACGGACCCAGCCACACAGTTGATTCACTTCACAGGTGGCAGCTATCGCTGGAACCATGACCTATCCATCACTACGGACATCGATCAGTTCGAGGCCCTCATAAAAACGGGCGAATCACTAATGGCGGCCGCAAACAACAATCAAACGTCGCCACAGAACAATGCCCACAAAACACAGGAGTACTTGGAGTACTTCGAAAAGGCCATTGCCCTGTACACTGGCGACTATCTGCCTGACTGCACTGATCAGCACTGGGTCTTTGCGGTGAGACACCATTACCGAAGATTATACCTAAAAGCCGTGAGCAACGCGCTCCAGCTGCAACAAGCACTGGGCAATTTTGAGGCCATGATTTCTACCGCGAGCAGCGCCATTCAAGTGGATCACTACGAGGAGCATTTCCACCTCATGTACATGGAAGCGCTACTCCAACAGGGAAACACCAAGCAAGCCCTCGAACACTACGAACACATCACGCGCTTCTTATACCAAGAAATGGGCATCGCCCCGTCGGCATCTTTCAAACAACTCTATAAACGCCTACTCGCCACCCCGACTGCCGGTCACATTGCATCTGCCCATCAATTAGCCCATCAATTAGGCCATCAATCTGCCCATCAATTAGCCCATCAATTAGCCCATCAAGCTGGTCACCCCGCAGCTTCACATACTGGAGATATCACAGACACAGGTTCGCCAGATATCATTGCAGCCCTCGACGACCACGGACCCATCCAAAATGCCTATTTCTGCGATCCATATGTCTTTAAGTCCATTTACGAGCTCGAACGCCGCCGGTCACAGCGCTCTGGCCAACAGTTCACAGTGGCAATTCTCACTACGAAACAACATACAAACGATACTATCGCGCAAGACAATCTGCGTTTCGAAGCTTTCAAAATCCACTTAGAGCAACACCTGCGATTAGGTGACACGTTTGCCCAGTGGGGCCATCACCAATATGTCGTGCTGCTACCAGGCGTCGATGAAGCCCTCACAAACCGAGTTTTCGAGCGCGTCCTCTCCAATTACCCCGACAAGCAGGGCATTGCCATTGAGCGCATCAACCATCTGCCAGCCCTTACAGCCAATACCGAACTCTACACTGGAGGATACCGTGAAGTCCAACGTCAATAAGCCATCTGGCAATCCAACTAATAAGCTGCCAAGCAGTTCCATGGGGAGTGTAGGGCGTGCCAACAGCACTGCAAATTTTCTAATCAGTATTCAACACACTGAGAACCACAGCTGGCAGGGGAGCATACAGTGGCTCGACACGGGCGAGCGCATTCACTTTCGCAGTGAGCTGGAAATGATGAGCCTCATGGACCAAGCGGTCAAGCGCCAAAAGCATATCGAGACACGAGAGTGGCCAGAGACCCTCGCCGCTGCTAAATAGTACAAGGTAGATACAGAAAGAAAGCGGTTCAGTGAACCGTTTTTTTTTTTTATTTGATTTTTTCTAAAAGAGACCGGGTAAGTGAACGGTTCTCTTTCTGTTACTATAGAGAACCGTTCACTTCCCCGGTCTCTTTCTGTTACTTATTTAAAAGTCCGTATAGCAGACGGGCTTTTGGTGATAGTAGAACATGCGGTCCAACTGATCCAAAAGCTCCGGCCGATCAACCCTCAACAAGCCAAGCTGATGCAGGCCACGCACCGATGTTACCCCCAAGAACAAAGTTGAGAAATCGGCAATCGACAACCAAGCTGTAACATCGACACCCACAGCGCGCCCAGAACTCACACTTACTGCGATGCCGTTCTCGAAGGACACGCACACGTCCTCGATAAGCCCACTTCCACCGTTCGGCACCGCACCCTGCGTCACCTCTTCACCCCTCGTCACCTCTTCACCTCGCGAAGGGTGCGTGAAGTTGTCGTGGATGATAAAGCGCACCACGCTGGTTGCGCCGCCGTAATTGCGATGCGCGCACTGGCGAAAGGCCATGGCCACATCGAAAACCTTGTACATGGCCCCAATGGCCTGGGTATTTGTTTCAAGATAGCCGTAGGGAATGTAGTTATGGGTATCGTTGAGCGGATTGTCAAACAGGTGGTAAAAATACTCATCTTCGGTATTGAAGACAACCAAATTGATCTGATCCGCCTGGGTGCGCAAAAACTCAAGAAGCGCCTGAAGGTCTTCGGGCCCTTGGTAAATCAACTCCTTTACAATCAAATCCGTCATTGTATAGTTGCCCGCCTTGGCATTCTTAAACGTATAAACCATGTAGCCTGCCAAAACCCCGTCGGAATTGTAGGCACCCACCACATGATTGAAAGGATCTCCAAATATTGGGCGTATTTCGTCGCCAAATTTCGCAATCATCCCATGGGTGCCAGGCACCACCCGGTTATGGCATGCCAACAGGGCGTCGAGCTCGTTAGCCTTAACATAAGAGACCTTTGGAGCGCTGGCTACACCATATTTTGGAAAAGTGTTGGCCTTAGGGAGCCTCGAGGCGGGGATGCGGTACTGATTCATTTTAGTGCCAAGACCATAGCCCATGCGCTTGTAAAAGTCCGGGCGGAAGGGGAGCAGCAGACCGATGGGCATTTGACGCTCGCGGTAGTGCGCCTCGTAGAAGTCGACCATTTCCTTGGCAATGCCCTTTTTTTTGTGCATCAGGTGCACACCTAAAAAGCCAAGACCAGAAACGGGAATCACCTTGCCAAAACAGTTCATTTCGAAGTCGAAAAGGCGCATCACAGCAACCAGTTCGTCACCATCGAACATGCCGTAGAAAGTCACCACCGGATCCTGCTCCATAATAAAGACGGCCTCTTCCTTGTATGCGTCCATGGCCTCCTTCGAAAAGTCCTTAAAACTTGGGTAGGCATTAAATGCGATATCTGCATAGGCGTCGATATGGCTCCTGTTGAGGGGTTTGATCTCTCTCATAATTCCTCCTTGAAATTGCAAGTATTTACCCTAACTATACCAAAAACCATGGCATATAACCAAGTCTAAAACAATTGTGGTTCGTCAAAGCTTACAGCCTAGAATGTAATTGCCTAAATCACAGGTGGGCACAAAGTACGCAAAAAACACAAAATACAAAAAACACAAAAAATACATAAAACACAAAAAACACTGAATGCCGCTTTTTAGGGCCATCAAAGAGATGGTTATATAGCTCAAAATTGACGATTTAAGTAAATAAAAGTAAATAAAAGTCAGTAAAAGTCAATAAAAGTCAATAAAAGTCAATAAAAGTCATTTTG
>CALFXQ010000056.1 GCA_937958285.1 uncultured Fusibacter sp.
CTCATCTGTTTGCTGCATGTAGCCAATTTTTGCCTTTGCATCCTTAAACACCTGACCTTCGTCTATAGACTCTTGTCCGGCAATGATGCGCAGTAAGGTTGTTTTACCTGCGCCGTTTCGACCGATCAGCCCCAGGCGGTCTTGTTGATTAATAGAAAAGGAAAGCCTATCTATTACATTTTTAAGATCGTATTGTTTAGTCACTTGACTAAAAGATAACGCAATCATGAAATCACCTCTTTTACAATATTGAGTGTATCAGAAAAGCGCGAATAACTCCAGTGTCAACGCCTTCGGGTTTGACACTGTTTTTACAGGGTGCTATAATAAAGACGGTTAATTTATTGTCAGATTATTTGAGAATAGGTGGTGTAGCATGGCAGATAAAATATCTAGAGCGGTCATAAAGAGATTGCCAAAGTATCATCGCTACTTACGTGAGTTGCTCGAGAAAGATGTCAAGCGCATATCATCTAAGGAACTCAGCGATATAATGGGGTTTACCGCATCGCAAATACGTCAAGACCTCAACAATTTTGGCGGCTTTGGTCAACAGGGGTACGGATATAACGTAGAAGAATTATTCCAGGAAATCGGAAGAATTCTAGGCCTTACAGGCGACTACAAAACGATTATTATCGGCGCAGGTAATTTAGGTCAGGCCTTGGCCAATTACTCCAGTTTCGAAAAGTGTGGCTTTAAATTGCAGTCTATGTTCGACTTGAATCCGCGTTTGATTGGACTCAAAATTAGAGATGTGGAAGTGCGCGATATGGAAGTAGTAGGAGATTTCTTAAACACCAACCATATCGACATCGCCTTTATTTGCACCAATCGCGATTCCGCTCAAGGCGTGGCCGATCGGTTAGTTGCCAACGGCATTAAGGCGATTTGGAACTTTGCACCAGTAGATCTAAAACTACCAGAAGACATCATCGTCGAAAACGTGCACCTTATAGAAGATCTCTTTACAATCTCTTACTTCTTAAAAGGCGCAAAAAAATAATGATAAAAGCGTTATTTAAATAGCGATAAACCTGCAATTTTTTTCGGCCTCTAAGCCAGAAGAAGTGTTGCAGGTTTTTTGTTAGGGACAATTTTTGTCCATCGAGCGTTTTTTTGGGCTTCTATGGTATAATAAGACGTTGGGTTGGTTCCCCAAACATCATCTTGGAGGTATTAAAGTATGAAAGAGGTAGTAATAGTTTCTGCAGTGCGCACAGCTGTTGGTTCCTTTGGTGGCGCATTGTCAAAAGTGACGCCTCAAGACTTAGGCGCTGCGGCGATTAAAGGTGCATTGGATCGCATTGGTCTCGATCCTAAAGAAGTAGACGAAGTGATTATGGGCTGTGTTTTACAAGCAGGACATGGGCAAGGTGTAACGAGGCAGGCCATGCTCAAAGCGGGAATGGCTATAGAAACACCGGCTACAACTATTAACATGATTTGCGGATCGGGCTTAAAATCCGTTTCCCTCGCCGTGCAGAGCGTGCTTGCAGGAGATAATGAGGTGGTGCTTTGCGGTGGTATGGAAAGCATGAGTCAAGCGCCATATCTATTAAAAGAAGCCAGATGGGGTCAGCGCATGGGCGATGGACAGCTCTACGATACAATGGTAAGAGATGGCCTTTGGGAAGCGTTTAACAACTATCACATGGGTCAGACCGCAGAAAACTTAGTGGAGCGCTTTGGCATATCTAGAGAGGCACAAGACGATTTCGCTTATACTTCACAAATGCGCGCCACAGAAGCGCAAAAATCAGGGCGATTTGTAGATGAAATCGTGCCTGTACTCATTCCACAAAGAAAAGGCGAGCCACTCAAGGTGGATCAAGATGAATATATTAAAGCGAATACCACCCGAGAGAGTCTTGCAGCTCTAAAGCCTGCCTTTAAAAAAGATGGCAGTGTTACAGCTGGAAACGCCTCTGGCATTAACGATGGTGCGGCTGCACTGATTGTGATGAGTGCAGAAAAAGCCAAGACGTTGGGCTTAAAGCCATTGGTAACGGTTGTAAGCCATGCATCTGCAGGCGTTTCTCCAGATGTGATGGGCATAGGCCCGGTGCCTGCAGTTAAAAAAGCATTGGCAAAGGCGAATCTTACTATCGACGCAATGGATTTAGTCGAAGCTAACGAAGCCTTTGCATCGCAAGCTTTAGCTGTAGCTGGCGAATTGGGTCTAGATATGTCTAAAACAAATGTGAATGGCGGCGCAATTGCAATTGGTCACCCAATTGGTGCCAGTGGTGCGCGCATATTGGTCACTCTGATTCACGAAATGAAAAAAAGAGATGCTTCCTATGGTTTAGCGACCTTGTGTATTGGTGGCGGCATGGGTGAGGCAGTGATTGTAAGAGGTTAAGTATGTCACATTATAGCCGTGAGCTGCACAATATGCTCAGAAAGACAATGATGCGCACGTATCGCATCCATACACAAAGCAAGTTAGGTGCGGTGGGTGGCAGACTTGACTTTATTGGACTCGATGTGCTGCAACAGCTTAATGAGCAATCCATGACTTTAAAAGATCTGGCGAGGGAAAGTGAACTGGGCCGCGTCGATTTGCATAAATACGTCAATTACCTAATCAAGGTTGGCTATATTCAAAAGCGCGTCCACGAAGACGACAAACGCTCAATCTGGCTGTCTATAACCCCACAAGGTCAGGGGCAGCTAGAAGGGGCTAGGGAGCAGATTTTAGCCGCGTTAAATTTTGCAATGTCCGATATGACCCTTAACGATG
>CALFXQ010000057.1 GCA_937958285.1 uncultured Fusibacter sp.
TTCTACCTGCACGCCTTGGCCCTTGGCACCACTGGGGTTAGCCCGTTGCTGTCTTACATTTTCCAGAGCCGCTTTCGTGACATCTATCGCATCTGTCACAGTGGTGGCCAAGAAGGATGTTACGCCATACTTGACCATTTCCTTAGAGATTACCTCTAAGGCCTCTGGTGTTGCATCCATTGTATCGAAACCACCCATGCCGTGCACGTGGATATCAAAGAAACCCGGCATGACAAATGCACCGCAGACGTCAATCTGGGTGCATTCTGGCGGAACTTCGCTCACTGGGCAAAAACCGATAAATCGATCTTCAAATAGCAATGCTTGATGCTCAAGCACCTGATTGTCCACGATGAATCTACCGTTTACAATAGCTTTTTTCATCCCTTACCTGCCTTTGCGCGTTCACATTAAAGCTCAAATTTAAATTTATCCCAGGGTTTAACGTGTTCTAAAAGATGCACTTCTTCTGGCACAATGCGCGCCACTACGTTTGACTTTCCTGAGTTTTTCATGGCTTTTCTCGCCACCTGAAGCTCTCCCGCATATCGGGTGTAAAGATCGCTCTCTACAATAATATCACCTGGCACCATATCTGGCGTGTAGGCCACTGGGAAAGATTTTCCTTTGTATTTCACTCGAGACTGAGTAGAACGCATTAAGTATTCCGACACATCGCCGCGGTTGTAATGGGGCTCTTCGATCACAATAATTTTATCTAGCTCAGTTGCACTTGGCAAAATCTCTACTTTAAACGTCTTAAGTGCTTTAGACACGTTGGCCAAGGCCTCTAGTTCTTCATCGCTGGCGATGGCATTGGCAATGATCACATTGTCTATGAGTTCCGAGTAAAACAGGTCTTTGGCCTGTGCTACAATGCCCTGGGCCCGGTGCTCTTCTAGTGTACAAAGTCCTTCACTCACAGCCCAAGGGCCGAAAGTTGCGCTATGAGAGTTTACAAATGCCGATGTGGCAATATTTTGAGCTCTAAATTGCTCGGAGCATTTTATAAAGTGTTCGCGGCTAAGACCCGTGTACACATGGGGATAGAAGTTATGGCACCCAATTAAATTTTCCTTGTTGGGGCGGTGGCTGAGGATATTTTCTAAATACTTGGTGCCGTTAGACATATTGATTTCGATCTTTAAGTCGTAGGGATTGTAGGTCATAATGCTCTCTTCGATGCCGGTAAAGCCCAAGTCTAGGCGAATACCATAGAGTCCCATTTGCTTAAAGTAGCCCAAATCTTGATAGTCTAGGCCCAAATTGTTGAATACGCCTGGGTCTACATCTGCAATGACTTGCATATTGCGCTCAGCGGCATAGGCCACGAGTTCTTTAAAGGGTTTGTAGGGATCGTCGCCCTCACCCGCGCTGATCATGCAAGTGAAAATGCGCTTGTAACCCAATTTGCTTGCGGTGTCGATGTAGCGCTTAAAGGCTTCTTGCGAGGCGTTACCTGGATATATTGAAAGGCCAATTTGTCTCATTTTTCACCTACTTCGCTTGAATGGCTGCGTAGATATCGATAAATTCATTAGCTAAGTCTTTAAGCAAAATGGCATTCATTAAATGGTCTTGTGCGTGAATTAAAAGCAGTGATACTAAGCCCGTTTCGCCGCCCGCTTCCTTTTGAATAAGCTCCGTTTGAAAGCGGTGTGCCTTGTTGAGCTGCTCGATGGCCTGCTCGACTTTGCCACGAGCCTCTTCGATACGGCCCGCTTTTGCACAGTGAATCCCTTCTAACATATAGCTCTTTGCTTCGCCGCTAAAAGTAATCAATTGAAATATCGTCTCTTCCATGGTATTGCCTCCCTAAACATATACGCTGATGCGCTATTATATGAACTCGCTGTTGCGATGGATCATTCAGATTTAGTATTAATATGTGTGTTGATATTCGCATTGGCGATTTTCGCACATTTCAATCTTAACATAAGTGTTAAGCGTTCGTTAATAGCGTTGTTTTAGCAACCGCTTTCCTTTTTTGAGATGAGAATGAGATAGGGCCTAAAGGCCCTATCTTCACACCTCATACCATTTTACTACATTTAGTTTAAATACTGAGCATTTTTAAATTATAAAGAGATGCTTATTGTCTTTCGATGCCTTTGTTAGCAGCGATTACGAATGGCAGGTAGATCACAAATGCGATACCGAAGTTAAGTGCCGACAGAGCTGCACCCATTATCGAACCACCTGTTGCCAAGAAACCAGAAAGTACTGGTGGTGTAACCCAAGGAATAATAACCGATGTCTCAGGTACTAAACCAATGTATGTTGCAAGGTAAGCAACCGTTGTAAGTACAAGTGGTACCAAGATAAACGGAATAAACATAAGTGGGTTAAGGACAATTGGAAGACCATAAGTTACTGATTCGTTGATGTTGAAAAGACCTGGGGCAACAGACATACCTGCTGTCATGCGGTAGTCTTTTCTCTTAGATGCAACTAAGATTGCAGCGATAAGTGCAATTGTCGCACCAGAGCCACCCATGTTTACGAATGCGTCGAAGAACGACTTTGTAACGATGTTTGTTGCAGGAAGGCCAGCAGCAAGTGCAGCAGCATTGGCATCAACTGCAGGAACAAATACAGCTTGCATAACTGGATCGATAATGTTTGAACCGTGGATACCAAAGAACCAAAGTACTTGAGCAAAGAGTGGCAAGAAAAGTGCCGCGCCAAAAGATTGGCCCACATTTGCAATAGGAGCTGAAACGAATTTAGTGATTACTGCAAACACATTTGTGCCGAAAAGACCTGTGTCTGAGAAGATAAACATTTGTGTCCAAGAAGCAAGTGCCAAAATAATCATAGAAGGCAAAAGCGCTGTAAATGACTTTGCAACTGCTGGTGGTACTTGTTCAGGCATTTTGATTACAAGGTATTTAGATTTAAGAAGCAATCTGTAGAGCTCAGCTACCACAATAGCAATAATTAGTGCAGCAAATAAGTTTGAAGAGTTGAGGAAACCCCAGTTTACATTGCCCCATGCGCCAACGCCTGTTGCAAAGTCTGCTGGAATTGCTGTGCCTGGTGCTACTTTTGCAATAAAGTCATTCAAAAGACCGCTACCATCTGCAGTAATTGCCTGTGGAATAAAGAGGAAGTAAACCGCTAAAGACAAAGCACCCGCTTGAAGTGGTGGCGCATCGTAAGATTTAGCCAAGTTGTAAGCCACTAGGAATGCGATAAAGATCGACATTACTGCGAATGTGCCCCACCAGATATTGCCGCCGAAAGCTTTAAAGCCTTCGCCGAAAATGTTTTTCATCATCACTTGGTATGGGTCAGTTGCGCCATCTGCAGTGATTTGAAGGTTGTTGATAAGAACTGCCATAGAACCTGCAATTAAGAGTGCCATAATCGCTGCAAAAGAGTCGCGAATCGCCACAAGATGACGTTGTGCACCAATGCGCGCGGCAACTGGTACAAACTTTGTTTCCATAAAATTCATGAAACCGTTCATTGAATGTAATCCCCCTTGATATATTATTAGTGCAATCTATAGTCAACCACCCTACGTGGTGCTATACAAAATTGTGGTGCTATACAAAATTGTGGTGCTATAAAAAATTGTGAGACTAAAAACAACTGAGCCTATTTTTTAAGCTTAATTGCCTGGTCGAGTACTGCATTGCCATTCATCGTGCCGTAGTTGATAGAATCGATGACTTCAATAGGTGTACCTTGTGGTTCGAAAATCCCTTTAAGTTGAGCTAATAAAAAGCGCACTTGAGGTCCTAGTAAAACCACGTCGATATTTTTTTGGCTTTTAGCATCTGCTTCTGCCATGGCAAAGATCTCTGCGCTAAAACCACGTTCTGCTGCTGCCTTTTGCATTTTTGTAACGAGCATACTAGTAGACATACCTGCGGAACAAACGAGCATAATTCTCATAATAAACATCCTTTCTTCAAAGAAGACCTACAACATCAGCGCTAATATCAGCGCACCTTCTGCCGCATCAGCCTTGGGGAGAGCCATCTGAATTTCGGGCCGATCGCTTAAGCGATCTACCAAGCACTGCTGAAAAATAGCGCTGTGTTGCAAAACACTGCCGCCGAGCTTAAGCTCGAGGGTTTTATGGCCGCAGCGCTTGTATAATGTGTCGATCAGCTCCACAATACCTTCTATGGCGTCGTGGACAATGGCCTTCGCATATGCATCGTCATGATAGAGGGAAACGACTACGGGTGCGATTGTGGCAAGCTTGTCTTTTGTGACCCCAGGGGAGTAGAGAAGGCCGATGATATCTTCGGGAGAGTTCATCTGCAGCGCATCTAGGAGCCGATCGTACAACAACGTTTTTGTAGCGCGTCCATCGTGAGCTTTTGAGAGATAGCGATACGCGCCATGCGCTATCCAATAAGCACTACCTTCATCCCCGATTAAATGTCCCCAACCACCTACGCGAATCAATTCGCCTTTGTGATCGATGCCCATAATAATCGAACCGGTACCACTGATTAACATTGCTCCCGACTTACTGCCGTTGGCACCTACCAGTGCACCAAGTGCATCATTTTCTACAACGAGTTTACCTGAAAAGCCCTTATTGAGCAGGGCGTCTGTGATTTGATTCACGTCGTCTTGGCAATCGATGCCAGCCCCGCAAAAGGCTATTGCTTCGATTTGCTTGCGATCTGCGTGTACTTGATTGAGCAGTGCATCGACGAGTTCTGTGATATTTGCTATGGCTTGTTCTAAACCGATACTATGATAATTGGAAGGTCCGACGGCCAAAGTTGCCAACCGCTTTCCATCGGCAAGAGAAATTGTGCCGTTGGTTTTCGTGCCACCACCATCGATGCCAATAAAGTAACCCATCTTTGGGCCTACTCGTGAGCGAGAACAGTTTCGAAGAGATTAACCATCGCAGCCACTGCTTCTGCTTCGTCTGGACCCTCAGCTTGAATAATCAATTCATCGCCTTTTGCAGTACCTAAACTTAAAATACCCATAATTGACTTTGCATTGATTGTCTTTTCACCTTTGAGTATTTCAAGATGCGCTTCGAATTCTTTTGCCTTGCTCACAAGAATTCCTGCTGGTCTTGCATGTAGACCTGATGCACTTGTTACGATAACCTTTTGATTTGTCACAGTGATGACCTCCTTATCATTTACACTGTTACATATAGCAAGTGGCGTGCCAACTTTGAATCAGGAAACCGTTTTTCTGTTAGCAAGCGTTTTCAGTGCTTCCACCAGTGTGTAAAACAGAAAAAAAGTGTGCAATATAATTGCACACTTAAGAATCTCATTACACACATTCGGCATTTATTGCACACATAGACATTTGTTGCACACTTACTATGCCTGTTCGGCATTTTCAATAAACATTCTCAATAAATAGGCCTGCTCATGCTCTCCGATATATACATTATAGTTCTTCTCTAAATGGGTAACCGCCTCTTGGACCAAAACCATTGCTCGACTATGTGTTTTAGTGAACTCGGGCAGGGCCTCGAAGGCCAATTGTTCATCGCCTTGTTTAAGTCGGTTAATCATAAAGGCAGTATGTAGCAAGATGCCTACTTTAACATCAGAAGAGACTTTTATTAAAAGCGAGCGCTCTATGTGGTCGACGGTTTGGCGAATATGCCCTACAAGGGCACTGGCATCGACATCTAAAATATGCTGAGCAACGGTATCCACCACTTTGTCATAAATATCTTCACTGCTCACCGCTTGCTCGAAGGCCTCATCTGCGCGCCCCGACATAAAATCGATGGCTGGAATCAATTGAAAGCCTTGTGTTTCAATTTGAACCGTCGAAATCACGCACAAGATGCGATAACTTTGGGCATACATATTTAGAGCGTCGCTAAAGTCTTTTTTGTTGATCACATTGAGGGTCTTGACTTCGATGTCTGTGCCTATCCCTAGTCTTTTCACCACAATGTCTTTGAGGGTCTTTGAGGCCCCCTCACCGGTGAAACACGCCGTGATAATTATGCGTTTTTTTATCCCCGATATTTGGGCATCATTTTGCGCTTTTAAATCGCCTTTTAAGCTCTTGTAGATTTCGACAATATCTCTACCTAGAATCGCCTTGCGGCAAGCCTCTAGCACCAAGGCAGTGCTCGCCATGTCCAATGTGTGAACAATGACGCCCGTCTCTTCGTGCACCATGTCTCCGAAATTCGTCAGCGACCCCATATCTACGAGCAGAAGCACACCTTTTCCTTTATTAATGCGCGTGATTTCGTCTTTTGCCACTGCGTACATATGCTCTGCCGACATACTTAAGGGCATGTCTAGCGCCTTTGCATGCTCTGTGCCCAATAGCGCATTTGCCACTTGCACCATCGAACTTGCGGTGGTGTGGCCGTGCATGATCACGAGAATGCCAACATAGTCCTCGTGACCAACCACATCGTCCATGTGATCTGAGGCCAAGAACATGGTCAAATAGCCAATCTCGTCGAGTGGGGTCTCAATGCCCATACGTTCGTCTATCACCTTGGCGAGTTTCATCGCCACAATAAAAGCTTCTTCGTATGTGACGCGAATATAGTTGAGCTTTGGATGATAAATGCGTATGCCCTTTCGGATTCTCTCGATTGAGCCTTGTAAATGAAGGCCTAAGCCAAAGAATATTTTCTCGTCGAAGGGCTTTTTTAGAAGCTCTGTGGCAATCTTCAACAAATCTGTGGTAAGGTGTAAAATTTCTTCATCTACGACCTTCATAAGCTCGGTGAGTTGATACTTTGACGATAAATTTCCAATATACGACTGAAAATGCTCTTCGATGTCGATGTTTAAAATCTCGTTAATCCGTTCATCTTCAAGGCCCTGAGCCTTAAGCTTGTCCATTTTTCGCTCAATCACATCGTAGAATACCGAATTGTCTTCGGGCATCGCAACATCGAGCCGTTCGCCTTGCTCTAATCCAAAACGATAAAGTTCATCCATGGGATTTAACAGTCTATCGATATCTTCTCTGGTATCTTTTAAGCGCATTAATCCTTTTTTTACGTGATTTGGCAAATCGCCTTGTTGAATCAGCATGTACTGCTCTTCCATCGTCTTGAATCTCAGAAATGCCTTGGCACATGCAAGCTGCAGATCGCTTTTTAACTGACCAATGTTGTTAGGACATTCATATAAAAGCAAGGAGGCTAAACTGTTGCGATTGATATATATGCTCTTCTGAAGCCTCGTTGCCTCCTCTTTGAGAAAGGCAGACACCAAGTAATAGCGCTCTTCTAATTCTCTCTCTCTAAGTGCAGGCAATGTAATGGACATGGGAATCCGGCGGATGAAGGTCTTTAAAAGTACAGATCCTGGATCTTCTGTGGTGGCAGCAATCAACTGTACCTCAGAGGTCACTAGAGACTCCGTGTCTCCCATTCTTCTAAATACGCCCTTATCCATAAAAGTAAACAGCATCTCCTGCCCTTGTGGCGTGAGGCGATGGACCTCATCGAGAAACAAGATGCCACCATCTGCCTTTTTTAGCAGTCCCACGCGGTCTTCGTTGGCACCTGTAAAGGCACCTTTTTTTACACCAAAGACCTGACTCATTAAAAGTTGGGGGTTGTCTGCATAATCCGCACAATTAAATCTTACAAAGGGCGCCGAAGGTGGCAACATATTGACCTGTAGAGCAAACTGATACATCATTTCGGCAAATAGTGATTTTCCTACCCCAGTTTCTCCGAGAATCAGGGTATGTAGGCCTCGTGGCGGATACAAAATGGCCGCTTTCGCCTGCTGTACTGCCATCGAAAGGCTCATCGCTGACCCCACGAGTTTTTCGAAGGCAAACTCGATAGCCTTATGGGTCATGTGATTTTTAGGTTCATCCACATGTTCTGAGATATTGTTCCCTGGGCCATCCTGCATTTGAGGATCTAATATGAAGCGCACTGGTTTTCCAGGCTGCTTTTGAATGGCACCCTCTCTTGTCAGTTGATTGAGGTAACGACTGGCACTGGAACGATCTAACCCCAGAGCATCTGCGAGTTCTGTAGCGGGCAAACCCTGTGGTTTCTCTTTTAGCTTGCCAATGAGTGCTTCTAATATGCGCTCTTTTGCGCTCATGCAATCCCCTCACTTCTATAACGGTTTGTTGCACTTAGTATAGCGAAATATAGTGGTCCTCACAATGAAAAAATGCACTCGCCGAAAACAAGTGCATTTTAATGGTAATTTATTATTGCGCTAATGTACATTTAAACTGAGCCACTGCTCTCCAACTGCGACAATGCGTCCTTCCATGGCACGACGTAGCTGTTCTAGTGTTGTATTAGGCGGCAGATTGGTTCTGTCTTTTAAAGCATATACCCGAATGCGCAGTGCATGGTGACTGTTAAAATTCACTGAATTCCCCAGTGCTTCGAGGTGATCGATTACTTCATTGCCAACTGGAATGTCGTAACCCAAGTAGTAAACAGGATCTTTGTCTTGAGCTGGGTCGTCGACAATCATTGCAAAACACTTAGTGCTTTGAGGATAATTGTACCAACGCAATGCAAAACCTTGAAGTGGGTGTGCCTCAGCTGATTTATTTTGCACCGGCTGCTTTTGATTTGCTTGGCTAGGAACTGCCTTTGAAATAAGTTCTACGATCATGCCCATAGTATCCTCCTTCATCTTATGTCGGGGGAAATGCTATTTGTTATTGTAGTTATACCCGCATTTTGCAACCTCTGAACAAAAAGATGCAAAAACTTGCACAAATCACAAGAGTTTTTCTTTACTTTACTCAATAAAATGATAAAATGATTGAGTTACTAATCGAATAAAGTGTTTGCATGGTTACCCACTCTAAAAAACATGTAGCTTCAGAGACTTTTTTTGTCATGTGGCTATAGTTGGTAACTCCATGCACACGAAAGTGTGAGAGGAGTTTTTTTTATGCAAAAAACAAGCACCAGGCAATTGGCCATGTCGGGCCTCGTAGCTGCACTCTATGTGGTGTTGACATTGGCTTTAGCCAGTTTGTCTTACCAGGGCGTCCAGTTTAGGGTTTCCGAAGTACTCGTTTTATTGGGTTTCATTCACCCAGGCTTTATTCCCGCCGTCACTGTGGGCACATTTATCGCCAACTTAGTCGGACCTTTTGGCATCATCGACGCAATCGCAGGTGCAATGACCACCGCCTTGGCTATGGGTCTCATTTGGCAAACCCGTAAACTCTTCGGCGACAAGCTCGTGAGTTTATGTGTAGCCTCCCTTTGGCCGGTCATACTCAATGCCCTTTACGTGCCTCTACTGATTATCGCCATAGATCCCACCACCCCTTGGGAAGCCTTTGCGAGCATTGCTATCTCGGTGGCATTTGGAGAATTTGTAGTCGTAAGCATTGCAGGTGTCGCCATTATTCAAGTGATAAAAAATCACCCCTCGCTGATGCATCTATTTAAGCAGCAATAAGCAGGATTCATAAAAAGTCGCCAATGCAACTTGCTGGCGATTTTTTTATGAAATCAAAGGGGACAGAACTTGACTTTTTTCGCAAAACCGATTATCCTATTGATGAAAGGGGCAATCACTATGGCGAGAAAAGCAAGACAAAAGTCTCTATATAGCACTTATTGGATTGAACAAACCTGTACCGATACGGATTTTTTCACCGATGATGCCGAACGTGCGTACTTTCTAAGTTGTTTAAAGCGCGGACAACAGCAATACGGCTTTTATCTAATCGGCTACCGACTAGAGCGTTGCGGTTATCAGCTGCTTATTTACGACAACGGCAACGACATAACAAAGATCATGCGCACCCTCAATATCGAATACGCGCTAAAAGTCAATCGGGATGCTTTTAAACTTAAGTCTAGGTTTAAGTCCAAGCAAATGCTCGACAACGCCAGCTTGCTAGATGCCATAAGCAAAATGTCGCGCGATCGAGATTGTAACCCTTATAACAGCTATTCACACAACTGCGTTACTGAGGGGCATATGATTCACGACACAATTGCCATGACCATTTTTAGCCACAATCGCGATACTTACACCGCCTTTATTCGCAATCAAATAAGTCTTTTAGAAGATGCTATCCCATCAAAAATAGAAGAGCCTAGGTGCGAAAAGAAATGCATTAAAACCCGCGATGAGGGTAAAAGGCAACTAGAGCAATTGTTGTTAGAGAAACACTTATCCTACGATCAAATGCTGGCCGATAAGCCACTGCGCAATGCACTGATTCACTATTTCCGCAAAAACTCTCTACTTAGCTTAAAAGATATTGGCGATTTATTTGGGGGTATGAGCGAGTCTGCCATAAGCAAACTCATTAAACGCCAACTAGCAATTGAACCCACAGGAGGAAAACATGTCATTCACATTTAGCGCACCTCAACCAAAACAAACCTTTGCATCCGCATACGACGTGGCAATTATTGGTGCTGGCCCTGCGGGATTAACAGCAGCTATCTACAGCAAAAGAAAAGGTCTAAGCACCTTAGTCATCGGCGAAAAAATTGGTGGACAAATCAAAGATACCAGCACTGTAGAAAACTATACAGGATTCGAAATGATTACCGGCGAAGGTCTTGCCCATGAGTTTCAGAAACATG
>CALFXQ010000058.1 GCA_937958285.1 uncultured Fusibacter sp.
ACCGGGTCACTGACCCGGTGTCTTTCTGTTTCTGTCTGTTACTTATTTAAGAGTTTTATAAGGCGTGCGAGCACCGCCATCGCCTCGGCCCGAGTAGCGCCGCGCTGAGGTTCAAAGCGGTCGTTCGATGTGCCTCCCATGAGCCCCAGCTGGGTGGCCAGGGCCACATCCGTCTTAAAGCGCGCTGCAATGAGTTGTTGGTCCACAAATGTGCGCTCGGCCTTAACGAGGAGCTGCGACTTCGGCGTGCCAACCCAGTAGCTGTATGCGTTGATTAAGAGTCCAGCCATCTGTTCCCTAGTAATAGGGGCACTAGGTTTTAACAGAGCACTGGGACCATTTCCGTAAACAGAAGTTAAAAGCCCATTGCGATATGCTCTGTTCACATGAAGTCTGTACCAGCTTTCACTTTGCGTATCAAGATAAGGAGCTTTGTTGTTTGTGTGAGGCAAATTCAGTGTGCGAGAGAGGTAGGTAATAAAATGTGCATTCGTCAACGAACTGTTGGGCAAAAACCGCGAATCACTTGTACCGAGGGCGATGCGCTTTTCTCCAATTGCTTGAATATCAGACTTTGCCCAATGATTTGAGATGTCGCCAAATGAAACCGGATAAGCTTTTATGGCATACGTGCTGAGATGCTTTGTGCTAAAGGTGAGTTGCCCACTTGCGGTAACGCGCCCACCGGCATAGGTCCATTGATTCTGGTTGGGATCCCAATAGAAAGCAGATAATTGACTTGATCGGGTTACGCCCAATTGAGATAAAGTCTTAGGGTCAAAGTAGAGAACGATGCGAAGAGGTTCATTAAAGGTCGAAATACTTTGAGTGCCTTCCCTTAGTGTGATTTGAATAGGTATATTGATATTTGAACCACTGCTGTCATCAAATATACTGCTATTTTCACTATCTGATGTCGGGGTATTTGATAGAACAGAGATAGAAATACTCAAAGACTTTCCGCTTGCCAGTTGACCATTGGGTAGCGACAGTTGAACGTTTGGCAGAACAAGAGATAAATCTTTATTGGATTTAAGAATACGCGCTATACTTGCAGCATCCAGCTGTATTTGGGTACTAGCTCCCTCGGCGGATGGAATATAATTAGAAAGCTGAATGACCACCGATTGGTCCGCACTTGAGGACCTAGATAATAAAGCATCGACAGCAGAAGACTTGATAGAAAGTTGATCGACGACATTGCCTGAAGTATCAGTTTTTACTTGACTGCTATAGGTACCGTTCGCGGTTGTTATAGGAATCCTTGTAGTTGCTTGAGTCGTACTCGGCTGAGTAGTTGTAGGTTGAGTGGTGGGTTGTTGAGTAGTCGTTGGAACCACAGGGGGCTGAACAGGCGGTGGAGATGGCGGAGATGGCGGTGATGGTGACGGCGGCGGTGATGTGGACACTTGGGCAGAAGTTGTCGCCGGAGTGGCCGTTGTCGCCGGGGCAGAAGTTGTGGTTGGAGCCACACTTGTCGTCGTTGCCTCTACAGTTGTCGCAACGGGTTCAGTTGTCGCAACGGGTTCGCTTCTCGAAATGTTTAAGCTTACAGATCTCGAAGCGCTATCGCCGCTATAGTACCTTGAATCCTTTACCACCAAGGCTGTAAGTGGGTTGACACCAACATTGAGTGAAATCGTCTTGGAAGCGCTCGAGCCCCCATAAGCCACAACATCGCCAAGGGTCAGTTGGGCACGCACATCTACCGTAGAGGCGGTAACAAGTGCACTTAGAACACCATTGTCTACCGCAGCAGCATAGCTCGTGCCATCGAGGCTAAAACTAGGAGAAAGTGCGCCAACCGACAATGCCAGACCACTCAATCTCAAGTCGATGGGCGTATCGTTATCTAGGGTAAGCACAGTGCGAACACGATTATTCCCATAACCATATCTAAAGGCAAAGGAAGATCTAGGTGCGCTTAAGCCTTGAGCACCAGATAGGGTGTTTCCAAACAAAGGTGTCAACAGTGCATTTTCAGCACTGCTTGATTCCATAAAAACAGCATAGGGAATCGCATATTGATCTTGTGCGGCCGAAAGCCTTAAAGAAGATGCCGCTGCAGGCCAGACAAAAAATCCTGTGTGTGGTGAAGTGGACTTTTGCAATTGATCGCCGTTAAACGCTTGCGTCGAGAGCACCGAAAGCTGGCCATTTAAAAACTGAAGGGCAGCATTGCCGATGCTGAGCTGCGCATCGCGAACCAACGTTAGCACATACGACTGCGACTGTTGACCATTCTCCGAGGTGATCACAATGGGTATCGCATTGCTACCCACCGACAGTGAGACCCACTTACCCTTGCCACTAACTCCAGCAATACTGGCGCTTGCCCCCACCCCCTCAGATACAGTCTGCACATAAACCTGCGCAGTACCAAAGGGCACACGATAGGGTTGGCTCAATTGAGCGGCAGTTAAAGTCTTGCCACTAGCGGGAAAAAACACCTCTTTCAAGCGCGCATCTGAAGGTGCTGCAGCAACTACCTGTACGCGATAGCTCTCTTGATGGCCAGCTGTGGCAGTTGTCACCACATCAAATTGAGCCGGAAGGCTGCTCACGTTCAGCCATTGAGACACACCATTAACAGTGGGTATACCCGACACAGTACTAGAGGCGAGACGTGCCCCCGAAATGGTTAGGCGTATGGCGCTGTGCGTCGTGCTCATGGTGAAGGTGTTTTGCTCAGCAAGGGGATCGAAGGTAAAGTTAAGCACATCGGCGAAACCGCCATTCTGACCCTCAATCACCATATTTTGAGGGAGATAATAGCTTAGTGCCTCCGAGGATTGCATGAGTCCAGAACCAATAAAATCAGTGGGCGTATACCCTGCATAATTCGGCGTCAGAACCCCAGTTGAAGCTGTGCTCTTAGCGGCTGTAATCAGCTGGGAGGCACTGAGGCTAGGATACTGGGCTTTTAAAAGGGCAAAGAGACCAGAAACATGAGGCGTGGCCATTGAAGTTCCCGATTTTACACTCGTGAAAACCTCTGGTGTAGAAGCGTTATAGTAAGAACTTGTAATAGAAGAACCGGGTGCAAGTAAATCCACCGGACGCGAAATTGTCACACTGTTGACCACTTGTTGGCCCCTGCTATTCGAGAAATCCGAAACGGCCACCGCGTTATCAGGTTGACCATCGACATTTAAATCAGCGGTAATGTATTGTGCAGAGCCAACGGCAATCACGCCATCGTGCAAGGCGGGATAGCCCATGGAAATGGGTAGTTGATTATTTGCGAGCCGTTCCTGATATCCAGAAGCCAAAGGCCAGTTGTTGGCATCGTTGCCCGTAGCCGCAACCACAATAACACCAGCGTTAACGGCCCCGTCAATTGCCGTTTTTACTAAGGCGCTATAGGCACCATAGCTCAAACTCATATTGATCACATCTGCATTGTTTGCAACGGCGAAGTTTATTGCATTTGCCAGGTATTCGGTAGTGCCTGCGCCAGAATCTTTAAACACCTTTACGGGCATAATGCGCACATTTGGATATATACCCACAGCGCCGAGCTGGTTGTCCATGGCCGCACCGATAATGCCTGCAACGTGGTTTCCATGATGCGAAACAGGTGTAGAATCAGAATCGCCGTCGGCAAAATCGTATCCAGGACCAACATTTAAATCCTTAATACCCCAGTGCACGCCATCGTCGATAACCGCCACCACGACCTCGTTGGCAGTGCCAATAACGCCGCCCGCCATTTGTGCATAATTCGACCAAAGCGCCTTGGTGTTTGTGGTATCAAAGCGCCACGCATTTCCAGAAGGAATATCTGCAGGTTCATAGCCCGGACTCGCTTCTAGCTTAAGGTAATAGATGGGCTCCACATAGATGACCTCTGGCGTGTCGAGGGCCGCAGCCATCGCGGATTCAAGCGATGTAAAACCATCAGAAAAACCCTGGCGAGCAATCCGATTTAGTGCATCGTTCTTGAAGCGCTTTTCGAATCGGCCGTCTTGCAGTTGCACAATATATGCATCCTCCACAAAGAGCGGGTCTTTAGCATCATTTTTAGGTAGAACTAGGGCGAAAGCGCCTTGAAGGGTAAGAGTCAAAATCAAAATCGAAAGTATTGAGACCGCAGTGGGTATAAAGGGGCGACCATTAGTAAAAACAGACAAAAAAACAGGTCTTTCAATATGTTTGTGATTTGCTTTATAGAAGAACCTAATCATATAAAAACCTCGATTCGCAACATAGTTTGCTTTAATATATACCCGCATACTGAATGTAAAAACGTATTGCCAACATCTGTTATATGGATTTAACACAATTGCTCAATTGGGACAGCTGGTTTACATATATATTTATGATTCTGCTTGAAATCAAATATGTAGGGTATCAAAGGAATGCCTAGTCTTTGCGTGTGGGCAGAAAGAGGTGCGCCGTTGTGGAACTTAACATAAAAATGTAGTAGAGGGGTGCAATGAAGTGTATCTTTTAATAATGGGCACTTGAGGTGCATGGAGCAAATAGTGCAACCGACCCTTTCTTTTCAACTGACGAAAGAGAGGGAACTATGAATAGAAATTTGCAATTTAAACATATGATGGCCATCTTGCTGTCATTCTTCTTACTGGTACCTATAACGCCGGTATTTTCTCTGGGCGATTCGAGCTTGAATCCTTCACTCCAAATGCCACCAATACCTATTTACACAATCGAGATCGAAGGACCAACACAAGTAGTTATACCATATTTTGAAAGCTTACTTGTGAATTACACTGCAAAAGTATATATGCATATGTTGGGCCAGCCATTAAGTACAAAGGTCTTAGTTCCAGAGGCACAGGTGATGTGGATGCCATATGCGAGACCAGGTTTTTCTGTTTTTCCAGAAAACCTTGGATTATCGCGGACAGGTAGCCAAGTAACAATTCCAGTTAATGCTATGGAAGGGACCTACGGTTTAGTGGCAATGCTCACATTGAACCGAAGTGAAGTTGCATCAGAAAGCATCATGGATATGCTGCCAATAGCAACAATTGAGACAAAAGTAATCAAAAGAATCCCGCGCATAGCATTTGTAAATGCCGCCGACGATTTTAACTTAGCTATTCCATATGTAAATCGACAACATGTCATCAACTATACTGCTAAAGTGGTTGACCAATACGATGTAGTAATTGCCAACCTCACACCAAAAGTTCGCAAGGTGTTTGCATCAACCGCAAACGTAGGTGCATATTATGACGATTCACTGGACCGTCTAACACTTGCTGCAAGACCTGGTTACGCAGGGACAATTAGATTAGAGGCATATATAGATGAATTTGAAGTACTCGATGCGGATGCGAATCTCGCACTCGCTAAACAGTCACCAACACCAACACCAATCCCAGCCCCAGTTTATTCAGTACAAAAGGATATTGTGATAAGTAGAGAACGCGATTATCCAGCATATGGCATGTTAGAAGGCGATGAACGCATCGCGATTCCCCGAAATGGTGAAATCACAAAATCATATCAGTATGAGATCTTCAGCCAGTATGGTGTGCTTCTCGAAGATATGGGGAATTTAGCTTCCTTTATAATCCCAAGTGGTCAACCAGCAGATATTGATGTCGATTTAGACGATCAAGTGATGTCGGTTAAGGTCGATGCCAACACGCCACATAGTTTCTTACATGTATATGTAAAACTCACCAAAATGGAACCTGTCGAATTAGATCAGATGGACGGAATGACTGAAGAAGCCAAAGTAGAGGCGTTGATGAATTGGCGCTTCGCTTATAGAGACTACACTCACATTTTACTCTATCTAGACAAAACTGTGTACGGCACTATGGATGATGCCAACAACACGGTGGATCTTGAACAGGATGGCGATATTGAATATCGCATAGCCAATAGCATTTGGCGAGATTACATTTCAGAGACTAATCCAAGATTCCCAGGAAACATGAATGTTGCCTTTAGATATAAAGACAGCTACATGATTGAACCTAGTGTTAAAAGTGCAGAAATAAATGGAATTGGCGAAAAACCAGAGGGCTATGGACCAAGTCAAGAGAAACTCTTCAACTTTACAGTTCTCGCTCCGACAATCGCAGTCGATAAAAACCCATTAACGGTTGGAGAAATTGCCGAGGTTTCCATTAGCTATAACGAGCTTCATCCATACAATGAAATCAGACCAGCAGATACTTCTCAAGACTTAGTTTGGTACGATCCTTACGGTGTACCTTACATCGCTACAAAATCGCAGTGGTATAAATTTGGCGATGCAGTCGATTGGAATCGTTATACACAATCGTTCAACGTCACGCAGAATACCACCGTCTTTGCAAAAACCATTGTCAACCTTAGCCGATTTGTTTTCGATGGCGTTTTAAAAGTTACTAAGTCCAACAACGATCAAGTTAACTTTGCTGGTGACTATAGCTCATCTATTGTCCAAAAGGACATTGTATTTGAGACCACCACCATTCCAACAACCACAGTAGCTCCAACGACTACCACGGTAGCAACTACTACCACAGGACCAGCAATTACCACAACAATAGCACCAACAACCACAACAATAGCGCCAACCACCACCGGACCAGCAATTACCACAACAATAGCACCAATCACCAATCCGCCTTTCACAGGAGTAGAAACCTCCGCTCCAATTGAAACGATTATTATTACCGCTGGTGAAGCGACTACTACATCGACCACAGAAGCTGTTATCATTATTCCAGAAACAACAGTACCACTTGGGTCACTTGAAACAGAAACAACAACTGAAGCACCAGTGACTATCACAGAGTCAAGCTCGAGTGAGCTAGTATTCAACGATGTTGAAACGCCACTCGGAGATGCGACTCTACCTGAGACTAACGAATTGCCAATTTCAATTTTATATGGTCTTGGCATTCTCATATCAGGCTTTGGATATTTCATAGTTAAGAGAAAAGACGAGGAATAGTTCTAATAATTGAAAGCGGTTTTCAATGCGGACTACACGTCGCGGCGAAGGCCGCTTACTTTGCGCTTACTTTATTCGTACTTTGCGATGATTTTTTAGATAATATTGTAAAAGTTAATCAATAATCTTGCAACCATCAGTAATAGACAGTATAATATGACCAGTAGTGTCGTCGGTGTGGCGCAAGTATTAATTCACAAAAGCAGAAGTTGTTCACAAATCCACAGCAATATGTGTGTATATTGTGTTAATCTCATGTTGCGTGTATTACACTTGCATTACAACTGTTTTATCCCTCTTGTTTGGGGTAAATAACCGGTGCTATAATCACATTAGCTAAAGAGTGTAGGCAATATGCCTCTCTCTGCTGATGCACTCTCTCCAAAATGGGGGGGAGAGGGTGGTAGACCTACACCCCCAGACAACATTCCATAAGGGAGGAACTACATACTATGAAGAAAATTCTTTCTCTAGTACTCGTTCTGGCTATGTTGCTTACTTCATTCTCGTTTGCTGCTGCTGATCCAGTAACAGTTGGCGAAGAGTTGAAGGCTCTCGGCGTCCTCAAAGGCGACGAAAATGGCAACTTGAAACCAGAACAAAACCTTACAGCTGAGCAAGCTATCATCGTTCTTGTTCGCTTGATGGGTAAAGAAGCAGACGCAAAAGCTACAACTACAGCGCCTTCATTTACTGACGTGCCTGCTGGCAACTACTACGCACCTTACATCGCTTACGCTCAACTTCAAGGTTGGACAAACGGCGAAGGTAATGGCAAATTCGGTTTTGGCAAAACAGTTACTATCGAGCGCATCTACGGCTTCATGCTTAAAGCTCTCGGTTACACAACTCTTGCTACAAACGCAGAATTCGTTGCTAAAGCTACTGAGCTTGGCCTTAACAAAGACGTAACTGCTGAAGCTGGCAAAGACGTTCTTCGCGGTCAAGTATTCCTAGTAATGAACAACACTTTGAACACAGTTCCTAAAGACGGTAAAATTGCTCTTGTTTACGCTCTTAAGCTTAAGCCAGAACCAGTTGTTACTAAGTTCGAAGTTAAAGACGTTAAAGCTGCTAACTTGAGAGAAGTTGAAATCACTTTCACAGACGCTGTTAAAGCGGTTGACAAAGCGAACTTCCTTCTTGGTTCTACAGCTGCTGATTCTGTAACACTCAGCGCTGACAAGAAAGTTGCTACAGCGATCTTCACAATGGTTAACCAATCTTCTTACAAATTGACAATCAAATCTGTCAAAAATGAGAAAGATGTAGAAATCAAAGACTACACTAAAGAGTTCTCTGTAAACGACTTTACTGCTCCAACAGTTGTTGGCATTAAAGTTACTGGTAACAAGAAGCTCGAAGTTACTTTCAGCGAGCCAGTTACTCCAGCTACAGCTAACATCCTTGGTAACTACAAAATCAACGGTCTTCTCTTTGGTGGCGTTGTTACAACTGAAGGTCGCGTAGTAACAATCGTTACTTCTGCTAGACTTCCAGAAGGCACACACAAACTTGTTGTTAGCTCAGACGTTCTTGACTACGCTAACTACAAACTCGTTTCTAACACTACAGATTTCGTAGTTGCTAAAGACGAAGTTAAACCTGCTGTAGCTAAAGTTGATTCTGCTACACAAGTTAAAGTAGTTGTTACTTTCACTAAGCCAGTAGAAGATTCATTCACAGTATCTGCAGCTGTTGGTACTTTCGTTGACAAGTCAACAAAAGACAACCTCACATACACTTTGAACTTCTTAAAAGCTACACCACTTCCATTGTCAGGCACAGAAATCACAATGACAGATGTAACTGACTACTTTGGCAACAAAGACACACTTAAAGTTAATGTTATTCCAACTATCGATCTTGTTAGACCAGAAGTTGTTTCTGTAACTCAAACTGCTCAAAACAAACTCGTTGTTGAATTCAGCAAAGACGTTGATGCAACTACTGGTACTTACACACTTAAAACTGTTGAGACTACACCAGTAACAATTGCAGCTCCAACTGTTGCAGCTCACATTGACACTGATGTTACACCTAACAAAACTTACGATAACAAAATGGTTCTTACTTTTGCTTCTAACCTCGCAGTTAAGAAGTACACACTTGCTATCGCTGGCGTAAAAGACCTTTCTCCACTTGCAAACGTTCAAGTTCCTGCAACTAAAGACGTAGAAGTTAAAGATATGGTTAAGCCAACTGTTGCTTCTGTAAAAGTAACACAACCTACTACAACTACAGCTGGCGTACTCTTCATTGAATTCAGTGAAAAAGTAGACGCAGTTGCTGCTGTTGCAAAAGCTAACTACTCATTCATCATCGACAGCACAACTCCAGTTGCGCTTGGCGATAGCCACACAGTAACACTTCTTGCTGATGGCAAAACTGTTAAAATTGCAGTTCCTAAGTTCGCTGCTGGTCAAACTGCTATCACAAGCTTAACAGTAGTTAACGTTACAGACGTTGCTGGCAACAAAATGGCTTCATTTGTAACAACTACACTTACTGCTTATGCTGCTCCTGCAGTTACAGTAACTGGCCTTAAGGCTGTAGCTAAGAACAAAGTTGAAATCACAGTTCCAGCGGGTATCAACCCAACTACTGTAACTGCTAGCGATTTCATCGTTAAGTCTACTTCTACACCTGCTAATGTTATCTACGTTGTAAATGCAGAGTACGCTGCAGACGACAACAAGATTACTTTAACGCTCAACGAAGACCTTACTAATGACGCTAGCTACAAGCTCGGCGGCACAGTATACCTCGAAGTGATTGCAACTAACCTTGCAAACATCTACGGCGAAAAAGTAGCTCTTGGTAACAAAGGCGTTATCGCAGATTCAATCGTTCCTATGGCTACTAAGCTTGCTTCTGCAACTGCTACAGGCACTGCAGTAACACTTGTAGTAGAACTTTCTGAAAACCTTGCTACATCTACATTCGCTCCAGTTGACTACGTAATCGTAATCAACAACGTGAAGTACGATGCAACAACTGCAGTTTACGCTGCTGCTGCTGGTTCTGATGCTGCTAAAGTTACAATCACTGTAAACGCAAACACAGGCCTTGTTGGCAAAACAGCCAGAATCAACTGCTTTAAATCTGCTAACCTCGCGGATACGGCAGGTAACCAACTTGCAAGCTACGAGTACACAGCTACTTTAAAGTAATGAATT
>CALFXQ010000059.1 GCA_937958285.1 uncultured Fusibacter sp.
CGGTCTTAGCTAGCACCTGCTCGATGTAGACCTTTTCTATACAGTGCTTATATGTGCGCCAAGTGGGAAACTCAGAACCCTTATAGCCAGGAAGAAGGTTCGATAAATCAGAATTAGATTCACTAAGCGGTTGGTGATACAAATCACTCACACGTAAAATGCCGTCCGGTGAAAGCACCACTAAACGCTCTATAATATTTTTTAACTCTCTGATATTACCCGGAAATGCATAGGTCATAAAGAATGACATCAGTTTGTCTTCTACTTGCCTTATCGGCTTTTTTAGATCATTGCTCAATTTAGAGACAAAGAACTGAACCATCGCCATAATGTCTTCACGCCTCTCGCGAAGCGGTGGAATATCTACAACAAAGGTGCTGATACGATAATAAAAATCTTCTCTAAAGCGACCATCACGCACCATTTGATTGAGAGGACGATTAGTTGCACATATTAACCTAAAATCCACATCTAATAGTCTATTAGAACCTATACGCTCAATTTTTTTGCCATCGAGTACCCTTAATAGCTTTAGCTGCATATCGGGTGTAGCATCGCCGATTTCGTCGAGAAAAAGCGAACCGCCATCTGCGGATTCAAATCTTCCAATTCGAGTCTCGTTTGCGCCTGTGTAAGCACCTTTTTCGTGACCAAAAAGTTCTGATTCAAGAAGACTTTGTGAATACGCATGACAGTTAACGGGAACAAAATTTCCATTGCTTCTGCCCGATTTTTCGTGGATATACGCTGCAAAAGCCTCTTTCCCAACCCCTGACTCTCCAAGCAGCAACACCGTCGCAGTACTATTGGCTATTTTGTCGATTAAGTCGATGGCCTTTTTCATTTTAGGATTTTTGGACTGCATCAGATATTGTCCTGCAGCTGCAGGGTGGTTATCTCTTACCTTTAGTTCTGAAAAGCGCTTGACCTTTTGCACCTCAAAGAGCAACTCTTCGGGATCGTGGGATTTTATGTAGTAGGCAAAGGCCCCTTCGCGCATGGCCGCAACGGCATTTTGTATGCTGCCATAACCAGTAATAATGATTACTTCCGTGTCGAAATGTTCTTTTTTAATCTCTGCCAAAAGTTGAAAGCCATCCATATCTTGCATAAAGAAATCGCTCAACACCAAATCATAGCGCTCACGCTCAAGCTTTTCTAGTACTTCTGTCGCTCTTGTGGTGGTTTCAACAACATAGCCATCACTTTCTAGAATGCGCTTTAATACTGTGCAGTACGCCTCTTCATCATCTACAATAAGGATTCTAAAGCTATGAGCATTCACAGATTCACCTCGTATACCTTATGCATCTTTGCAATTGAGTCTCAGTTTAAAAGTGGTACCTTTGCCGAGCTTTGAGCGAACCTCTAAACGTCCACCGTGCTTTTCAAGCTCGTTATACACAATGTATAGGCCTAAACCTGTGCCTTCGCCAATCTGCTTCGTAGTGAAAAACGGGTCGTACAGTCTTTGTATCGTATCTTCACTCATGCCCATGCCATTGTCGATTACGTGGATCATCACGCCATCAGCAGTTCTACTTGCCCAGATGGTCAGTTGCCCACTGTTGGAAATCGCATCGATGGCATTGTTAATTAAATTCATGAGAATGTGGCGCAGAGCACCTTCGCACCAATTGATAGGCATGGTCTCTAATAGAATCACGCACCTCACATGTCCCTTGAGCATCAATTTGTCGTTGAGCCTCACAACATTTTCAACTAAGTGCTTTAGGTCGAACCGCGTAACTGAATCATTTGTCATACGCGAAAAATTCAAAAGATTATCGATAGTAGCAGAAGCCTTGTAAACAGAGTCCTCAATTACAGCAAGCCCTTCTTTAAGCAGCGCCTTGTCGTCTGGTGCCCGATTGATTAAAAAGGTGTAGTTTCGAATAAGCCCCAGCGGATTTCTTATCTCATGGGCTACACCTGTGGCCAATTGTCCTACAGCAGACATCTTGTTCTCTTGCAGCAGTTTCGCTGCATGAAGATGCTGATCAGTCACATCTTCAAACACAATTAGCAAAGAGTTTTGATGGTCGGCATTATATCTAACCGGATAAGGCGTAATGCGATAGGTGCGCCCATATAAAATGCGCTCCGCCGGCATATAGCTGTCGGCCCATTCCTTCTTGGCCCATTCATTCCAACCGACAATATAGTCGCCGATCACTTTAGGCTGATCGAGGGGTCGCTCGCCTCCAAGAACCTCGGTTATGCGGTCCTCGAAATGCCGATTGTACGAGAGAATACTCCAATCATCTGCCACAACCACGATCATGTGACTTAGGCCATCAATCATTGTGCGCAAGTTATTGCGGCTGATTTCGAGGGCTTCTGTTCTCAATTTAACGGCTTTTTTCAGTTCTAGATTCCAAAGTAAAACCATAGCCACTACAAAAGTCGCACCTGCTGCGAAGCTTAAGAATAGCAACCGAATGCGCTGCCCTTTTACGTCTGCTCCAATGGAAGTAGAAATCCCAAACCACTTTTGCTGTATTTTAGTTATAATGCTTTTTTGAGTAACAGCGTAGATACCTTTATTGAGAATCTGCTGGAGCATTTTATCGTCTTTGTGGGTACTGAGTACCATTGGCAACTCATAAAGAGGCGTTTCGACAATCGAGAGCAGATTTGTGAGCTCGAGTTGATCTAAAAAATAGCTGATAACAGGCTCATCGCCTGCAATGGCATCTACCTCACCCCGAAGTAAGAGGTCTAGGCTTTCTTCGTAATCCCTCGTAAAGACAAACTCTAGCGGTGGACCACTGTTGACCAGGTATTCGTGGACGTAATCCCCGCGCTGTAGAGCCACGCGTTTGCCCTTTAGCATACCAACATGGCGAATCTCAGCACTCTGTTTGGGTACAACCAAGATGCCGCGCTGATAGTAGATTGGGTCTGAAAACAAATAGAGCGATGCGCGCTTTTTTGAAGGGAACATATCGCATAAGTCCGTTTCACCTTTGGCCAAGGCTTTTAGCGCATCATCCCAAATCATGGGAACAAACTCAATCTCTGTTTCAAGCTCTATGGCGAGCGCCCGCAAGTAATCTACTGCGAGCCCCTTATACTCACCCGACTCGGTATCGTAAAATCGAAGTGGAGGCGAGTTGTCGTCTGAACCGTAAATCAAGGGACCTTTGGCCTTAAGGTATGTCCGCTCTTCTTCGGTAAGCTCGTGATCCGAAAAGAACATTTCGAAAGCGTTCATATTGTAAGTCATTTGACTGTAGACATTGACTAAGAAGGCAGCGACTAACATAAAACCAAAAACGAGCAACAAAACGCGTTTACGCATAAGGCCTCCACAAAATTTACATGCGCGTCTTTTATTTCTTTTTTATCCCAGAGGCATCCATGGTAATGCTGTCTTGTTTTAACAAAACACCCGCTGCGCGCTTAAATGCGCGCTTTGACATGCCAAATACTTGAGTAATCACGGCGGGGTCAGTGCCATCCCAATAGGCCATTGTGCCACCAGAACGCTCTAAAACAGCCAATAGCACATCCACATCGCTGTGAATTTGCTTGCCCACGCGCTCCCTCAATGAGAGGTCGAGTTTACCGTCGGGTTTTATGGCCTGAACGCGCACCTTCACTTGTTCGCCAACAACAATTGGCTTAACCCACTCTTTGATGGGAATTAAACCATGGTAGAGATTCTCGACGGCAACAAATGCCCCAATTTGAGGATTGATCTGATAGACAACCCCTTCTGTCCATGTATCAATTGCAAAAGAATGACTCGTACTGAGCTTATTGCCAACTTTTGTGGTTGCACATAGACGCTCAGATAAATCTTCGTACACCATTACAAATACACGTTGACCCGCTTTTAAGGGCTGAGTTTGCTCTTTATATGGAAGGAATAAATCCTTTTCTAACCCCCAGCTTAAAAATGCACCTACTTGATGCACGTCTGCGACAGTTAAAACACCCATTTGACCTTTTGTTAATAGTGGTACTAATGTGGTTGCAATCAAGCGATCTTCTGAATCGCGATACAAAAACACATCGATAAAATCGCCTATTTCTAGTGCATCAGGCACGTATTTTGTAGGCAGTAATACGTCGGTTTCACTCGACTCATCTACATCGTTTAAATATGCGCCAACACTTGTAAATCTCAATACTTCGAGGTGATTCATAACGCCAATTTTTTTCATACCATTAACCTTTCTTATCGGCTTCATTACCGAGCACTTGGGCAAATAGGCCCAGCACAACTATATACTGCACACTTTAAAAAATCAAGGGTAAACCGTGTTATAATAACTTATTGAAATGCATTTCTTAAAGCATTGTCACCTAAAAAATCTCGTTTTTCGGAGTGAATATGAAAAATAAAAGTATTATCCAAAAGTTACTTACTTCCAGAAGTATATCCTTTGTAATTGTAGCAGTAATAAGTTTTAGCCTGGGCATTCAGTTTCAAAATGTTAAATTAAACAGCGATCGCCCCCAAAACAGTACAGTGATTACTACCGTAGTGCCTACAACCACATTACCCGTAAATAGTGAGCCCACTGTGCCTATCGTTTCAGCAGATCCCTCTTCACCGCAAATAACCCTTGTCGACGCACTGCAACTTATCGATGACGAGGCGCTATTCAGTGTAGACCCTTCCAAACTAGAGACCCAAATTATCCAAGCCGTTTTAAACAGCATCGACGACCCATATGCAGATTGGTTAAGCACAGCAGAAAGTCAAAAGCTTCACGCCCAAATCAACAGTCAATACGAAGGGATGGGATTCGATACGGTTATTTACAAAGGGGAGTTCTACATTGCCAATGTGCTAGAAAACAGCGCTGCATTCAAGGCGGGTGTTCAAACTGGCGAAGCCTTGGTAGCGCTCAACGACATTCCCTTAATGGGTCAAAGTAGCCTTTTTGAATCTGCAAAATCACTGAACAAAAAAACGCCAACCCTCACACTAAAGTCCGATACTCAAAGAAAAGTCCAACTTTATGTAAGTCCCTATTTCGAACCCGTTGTCACCTATAAGGTCATCGATGGCAATTACGCCTATATCGATATCAATACATTTTCAGTAGAGACACCGGATGCACTAAAAAAGGCCCTAGACAGTGCCAAGGCCGATAATGTCAGTGGAATCATTTTTGATGTAAGGTTTAATATGGGTGGCTACATGTCGGCATGTTACGAATCGCTTTCTTATCTAGTCGATGCAAAAGTCATCGCCTATGAAACCACCAAAAACAACGCCGTACCTATTACTCGCAAACACGATCAAGTAATTGCCCTCCCCTATGTGGTCCTTATCAATCACGAAACCTATAGTGCTGCCGAACTGTTTGCCCAATCACTGAAGTACTTTGGCGATGCCCATCTTATTGGTAAGACCACATATGGAAAAGGTACACTCCAGAGTCTCTTTACTTCTGAAACCGGAACTATAAAACTCTCTACAGCGTACTTTAGCGCCACACCAGAAAGTCTATTTGCAGGTACAGGTATAAAACCAGACTTAGAACTTGAAGAAGTCTACAAAATCAATCAGAACGACCACTTTCTAGAAGCGGCCAAGCGCTTCTTAAGTCGTGGCTTATCACCATAAGGCGATGTCTTTGGATCCCAGAGTGGCGAGTCCACCATTTTCTTGGCCGCAACCAGAGTTGCTGCATAGATAATGAGAAGCAGGCTTCCCTGAGGGCTGATTATCGTAAAGTCAAACACACTGTGAATACCCAGAACCATCATAAGACCAAAGAGCATCGGAAAAAACGGGTGCTCTTTTTTGTATAAGTGCCATAGCTGAATCAAAAAGTTCACTTGCATCGCCAGAACGATGAGCAAGCCCGAAAAACCCGTGAACAACAACATGCTAAACCAAAGATTGTGCGCGTGTACCTCGCCAATATAATCGATGCCCCCCGCGAGACCAACACCAAAAATTGGATGTTGCATTACGACCCTGACCGTAGTGACCCAAATACTATCGCGTGGTTGAACTGAATGCGCGACAGGAGCCGCCTCCCCTTGCGAAAGAAAATAGATTGCCACAAAGATAAGCACGATAAAAATTCTTCTCTTAGGTGTGCGATACGCCCAAAAGCTTAAAAAAAGCGTTCCAAACATTGCCAATACAGCACCTTTGGATCCCGTCCACATCAGACACTGTAAGTTGGCAATCAGCAAAAGCATATTGCCCGGTCCTTTAATCACACCATTGACGTATAAGCCTATGCCTATGATCAGGAGGGCCGCAAACCAAGTCCCTGCTATATTTGGATTCCCAAAAGTCGAATAGATGCGATATAGTCCTGAGGCCTGTTTAAAGGAATGACTATAAAACAAAACCTGGTATATAGACATATCGAAGAAAAACGAGGCGATTTTTTCTAAAACACCAAAGGTGACGGGTATTAAACTAAAACTCCACAACATCGCAAAGAGCTTTTCTACACGGTTTTCTTTACGATCTAGATCTTGTAAGAGTGCATCGTAAAAACTCTTATATAAAAGAAGCATAAACGCAGTTGCCACAGAATACCAATCGTTATTGACAATACCTGCAACTGCAGACACGCAAAACAAGGCCATTGTGCACTTGCCAAAAAAATCTGACTCTTTAAAAGCTTTAATATGCTGCAAACGCGATATTCCCACAAACGGCGCGCAATAAGGTGCAATAAACATCATAAAAAAATCTTTGTACATAATCTCACCAT
>CALFXQ010000060.1 GCA_937958285.1 uncultured Fusibacter sp.
GGCGCAGCTTCTACTGTCTATCCTGTCATTACAAAGGTAGTAGCGCTCTTTAAATCGCCTCATACCGGTGAACTCGGCGAAAGCTACGCAGGTGGTAGGCTGGCTATGGCCATGTTGATGTCTGGATACGATGCCATTGTGATTACAGGGAAAGCTAAGCACGCCTCGTACCTCTCTGTCACCAAGAGCAATGTGGAGATTAAAGATGCTCGGGCTGCCTGGGGCATGAAGACCGATATTGGACGATTGATCCGCGAACGAGAAGGTGGCCGTGGCAAACGATCCATTATACGCATTGGCCCTGCCGGTGAGAATGGCGTTACTTATTCAAGCGTCTGCGTAGATACTTATCGCCACTTTGGGCGATTGGGCCTGGGTGCGGTGTTTGGCAGCAAGCTCCTAAAGGCGATTTCAATTATTGGCGACGATACATTGCCAATTAAGGATTTTAAGAGCTACTTTAAAGTGTATCAGGGTATTTTCAAGCGTGTAACAGAAACTGAGATTATGGCCAAGTATCACGATTTGGGAACACCGATAAATGTGGAGCCTCTTAATGCAGCGGGTGGCTTGCCCACTAAAAATCTAAGGCAAAATGTGTTTGAACATGGGTCGGATATTTCTGGTGAGGCCTTTGCGAAAAAGAACTTGGTACGCAAGGTGGCTTGTACAGGGTGTCCGGTCGGGTGCATTCACGTGGGGCAATTTAGGCGAGAGTTCGACAAAGGGCACGAATACGAAGCGATTAGCGTTGGTTACGACTTTGAGTTGATTTATGCGCTGGGAAGCTTCTTGGGCATAAAAACCACCGACGAAATTCTTGAGTTGATTGAAGCGGTCGAAGAAGCGGGTATGGACGCCATGTCTACTGGGGTTGTATTGGGATGGGCCACAGAAGCGGTGATGAAGGATCTAATCAAGCTAGATGAGACGATCGTGCCCTTGTCTTTTGGCAATGCTCAGGGGTATATCGCGGCCATTCACCACATAGCAAAGCGTACAAACGACTTTTACCGTGTGCTAGGACAAGGCGCAGATGCAGCGGCAGCGGTTTATGGCGGCAGTGAGTTTGCCATGACTTTTGCAAAGAATGAGATGTCTGGCTATCACACGGGATATGGTACCATTGTGGGATCCGTTGTAGGTGCACGTCACTCGCATCTTTGTAACGGAGGCTATTCCATCGATCAGAGCATGAAGACTTTCGATGCAGACTTGATGGTAGAAAAATTGTTCGATGAGGAAGTTGAACGCTGTATGCTAAACGCCCTAATCATTTGCTTGTTCGCGCGCAAGGTATACGACCGTCAGACCATTGTCGAGGCCCTTGGAGCCATCGGCCGCCCCACTACGGACCAAGAGCTCACTGACATTGCAAAGCGCATCTACCGCACAAAAATTCGCGTTAAGCGCATGCTCGGCTATGACGATTATAAAGTCACCCTGCCAAAGCGCTTTTTCCAAACGCCAAGTATGACTGGCCAGCTAGAGGAGTCCGTGGCCTACGACCTTATAGACCGCTACCGCAAAAAACTCGATGCCTTTATGGCGGAGGAAGCCTAAGTGGCCGAAGCTCGACAAAATCTGTTGACCATCGAAGTCGCACTAGGTGCTTGGATCAACCGCTATGTAGACCCCAAAGCCCTGCCAGAGGGCATTGTAGAAAAAGAAAAATCCCCAAATGTGTATTTTCTAGAAATCGACGGCAGCACCACGCCTCAGTGCATCCTTCAAAAAATGAATATACCCCATCAAGAGCTTGGCATCATGCTCTTTTTGGGGCAACGGGTATTTTTAGATTCACAGCTACTACTGTTGGCCAAGTCTAGCAGTTCGTTATCAGATGGCAGCTTCCATACACTCTGGCTTTACCCCCAGGTCATTGGAGGGTAGCTCTGAGGGGCATGACGGCAATTAAGACGAGAGTAGTCTATACGAAATTCAAGACACCACTCACTATGGCGACAAGGCCGCTCAATATACTGACCAGCAATTCTAGCTTTGAAAAGCGCTGGCTCACACTTCGGCTCAACGGGCGATAAATGGCCAAGTAGAGACTTAGAATAAGTAGCACCAATGGATAGAGAAAATCGATAAGCACATCCCCCTGATAGGCGGCCATCGCCACAACAGGTGTAGCCGAAAGCAGAACGCTTGCTAAGGTTAGGGGGTGTTGCCAGTCTATCCCTTGGTGCTTTTTTTCTATTTTAATGGGCAGTTTTTCGAATTGAGCGCTTAGCGCCTGCATATGCTCGAAGCCATACAAATAGAGGCGCTTACCCTTGATATAGACCTTAATGACCATGCGGTCGCTCTTTTTTTTGTTCTCTATAAGCTGAACTTTTGTAATTGCCTTATAGGGGATGTGCTCTTTTCGGTAGCCGTTGATGCGCATGAGGAATTGGTCGTGCCACTCTAGGGCCACCAGAGATAAGTTTTTTATGACCATCACCCCGAGTAGCCAAATCTCTGCGGCAATAAACAACAAAAATCCTGCGAGAATGGGAAAGCTACCTTGCCAATCAAAGGCTTGGCCAGAGGCTGTGGTCAACATATATAGCGCAAGCGGTGCATTACAGACGATAAAGAGCGTCATTAGTATAAGCGAGACCTGGCGCTCTTTTAGGGTGCGGTAGCTGAGTTTGAATTTCATGGCACCTCCAGTTTGGGGTTTTGTTCATTCTCAGCATAGTACAACTGCCGATAATTGGCAAGTTTTCAGGTAGATTGTGAGATGAAATGTGGTAAGATAGGGTTGTGGTATTAGGGGAGAACAAAAGATGATTGTAAGAAAATTGCGCGGTTCGGATTTAGCTGCTGCCTTAGAGATGTATAAGGCTTTAATTCCTTTGGCATTCTACCAAGAAGATGCCGAAGGCGATTGGGATCAGGCGATTGCCGATGAAATCGCAACAAAAGAGCGACAATTGAAACAAGCCATTTACGAGAGCGATGCCCATGTGCGCTTTTTAGTGGCTGTTGATCAGGAGCGGGTATTAGGGGCGATTGCCCATTATCCTGTAGGTGTGGAGATTCGACAAGTTGTGGGCAGTGACAATCCTGATTTTGAGGGCATCGGCGAGCTAGGCTCTTTGTATGTTCAGCCAGAATGCCGCAATCAGGGCGTGGCCAGTCGTTTGATAAGAGGTTTGATGTTGTGGCTTAAAGCCGATGGTGTTGATGTGTTTGCCCTAGACAGTGGCTTTACCCATGCGATACCAAAGTGGCTTAAAAAATTTGGCACACCTTATTGCATTGCTAAGAATTTTTGGGGTGAGGGAAAAGACCATTACGTATGGCGATGTAAAGTAGCAGAGCATCTACAAATAGACTTAAACATGTGTGCAGATCGCACTACCCTTTGGGACTTTCTTCAACGCCATGCAAAGAGTTTGTCTAAAGAGACATTTGCTTATATTCCGGCGAATATTCACTTTGATGCGACGTGTTGTACAGAAGATGAGAGCTATTACAACCGGTTTTACCAGTTGACCTTACAGGGGGAAGTGGTTGCACTGGTGATGTTCGAGACCATAGAAGACTCAAGGCCCACGGGATACTGGGACTGGATACTCGCGGCTCCGGGAAATTGCTACCGCCAATTGCTCGCCCAGTGGTTGGTAAATACCCATCCCGGGCTAGAGACCACCATGGCCTTTTTAAATGAGCAGTGGCTCTACGAAGGTCTGGGCTGGCACTTGGGTAGTTATGGGCGGTATGTAGGCATTCACGGGCTTCAGAATATGCCCGAAGACCCCACCGAATCGAGGGGTGTGGCCATACTAGAAGAAAATGGGGTGAAACTTGTCTCCATTGAGCACTCTCTTACGCCAGAAACTGTGATGCAAAAGCAGATTGCAGATTTAATTGGCATGGCCACCTCTGGTGCTCTAGAGGCCTCGCGCTACTTGGCGATGAGTAGTCCAGAGTATATGCCACCCAATGGGAAACTGAGTCAGTGGGCCGCCATAGATGTAGCGAGTGAGCGCGTTGTAGGGTACGTGGCCTTTTGGTTGGACGAAAAAACCCAGCGCGGCGCACTAGAACCTATAGCCTGTGACCCCGAGTGGCGAGGTAAAGGCATTGGCAAGGCATTAGCTGCTGCTGGCCTGTGGCAATTAAAGCGTTGGGGCTGTGAAACCGTGACGGTAAGCACAAGTCAGGGAAACCACAAATCGCAAGGGTTGTACAAGGCAGTTGGTTTTGAACGCACCGATTGGCTGGCGACCTATCAAAAGACCAGACGCAAAAAACGCGCCATTGTATTCGACTTTTACGGCACATTAGTGGATATAGAAACCGATGAATCTCAGCCTAAGCTCTGGCAGGGAATGTCACATTACTACAATGCCTGGGGTTCTTACACCCCCCAAACCCTTCAAAACACCTATCTTCAGATGGTCGAAGCTCGCACTGTGGCTGCAAAGCGCGGTGCAAGCCAGCTCTACCAACGGCCTGTGGAACATGTAGATATTGAGCTGCTTGAAGTGTTTCGCGCTTTGTTCCCAGAGGGTGCATCGACAGATCCTCTCGGTAACCCAGAAGTGGCAGCGCTGTTGTTTAGGAGCCTTTCGCGCTCTAGGCTTGGCGCCTATAACCATGCAGCCGAGCTCCTCGATTGGCTAGGCGCTAAGGGGTATCGCAGAATTTTACTCAGCAACGCCCAGACCTGTTTTACAGAAATGGAACTATCCGCCACATCCCTCGCGGACCGCTTCGACAGCATCTTTCTCTCGAGCAATTTCGGACTCTCGAAACCCGAAAGCGCCTATTTCGAACAAATGCTGCTAGCGGAGCAACTCACACCAGAAGAATGCCTCTTTGTGGGCAACGACCACCTAGCAGACTTAGGTGGGGCAAACGCGGTGGGCATGCAGTGCGTATACCTACACACCAGCTGTTCACAGGCACAAGTACCAGATTGGTTGCCCGCATACTTGTTGTTGATGGATGGCGATTTATCTAGGCTACTGCAGTATTTCCAGGCGTTAGAGGCGCCACATAATCCAAAGGAGCAACGAGCAAATGACTAAAAAAGCACTGTGGAGTCCCATTGCAATTCTGATTTTATCGGTGGTGTTTACCCCATTAGTCAGTACAATTTTATATATCTTAAACTGGCACCGCTCAGAAGATTATTCGAGACGCAATTTAGGTATGGTGGCATATATCGCCGTCTTAATGGGAGTTCTAGCAGCGGTGTTTTGGCTGCCCAACGGACTACAACCGGCAATTCTCATTATTAACATCGGTTTGGGCGCTTATATGTATCAGACCCAAAAGCAACTATACCAAGAGCATATTAAAACGGGTGGAAAATCTGCCAATTTAATTGTTCCAGCAGTATTATCTATTGGTGTCGCCTTACTCTTAGTCTACCTGATGGTTATTTTTGCCAATATGCCCGAGCGCTCCATGAAGCTTTTTAACGATGAATTGTTTTACAACGACGCCACCACAGAAGAGGAACGCAAAAAAATGGCGAGCTACTTAGAGGCCGTTGGTTTATTTGCACAAGACAATGTAGTGGTTACAGCAAAGATTGAACGCGTAGAAAATGGCCTCGAAGTAGGTTTTGTCATTGCGCCAGCCTATCTAAAAGACGAACAGGCCCTTAAAACCTTCGAAAATTTTTATAAAGACCTCAAGAGCGATGTGTTTCCTGGAGAGACAATTACCATGCAATTGACAGACAATATTTTTAGAGTGCTAAAAGTAATTCAGTAGGAGGAATGGCATGGGACACCACACTGCGAGAACGGGTTATCAGGCATTAGTAGAAAGACTCAATCGATTTCCACAAGGGGCTCCGCCCAATGAGACGTTGTTTAAGATTTTGAGTATTTTGTTTAGTGAAGAAGAGGCAGCATTTGTCTCTAAACTACCCGTTCAAGGATTTGATGCCCAAGAAGCTGCCAAACGCTTAAATGTAGAAGTGGAAGCGGCAGTAGAGGTCTTGGATCGACTGGCCAGCCGTGCCCTTTTAATCGACTACGAGAAAAACGGGGTTAAAAATTACGTGCTACCTCCACCGATGGCGGGATGGATTGAATTTTCCATGATGCGCCTGCGCACAGACGTGGACCAGCATGCCCTTGGCGAACTCCTGCACCAGTACATGAATGTAGAAGAAGATTTTGTGCGCGAGTTGTTCTTTGGCAGCGAAACAAAAATGGTCCGCGCATTTGTGAACGAAAAGGCCCTGTCTTCAGATATGGAAATCCTCGATTATCAGAGGGCGACCGCCGTGATAGAAAGCGCAGAGCACATTGGTATTTCGATGTGCTACTGTCGCCACAAAATGGAGCATGTTGGCAAGGCTTGCGATGCGCCCATGGATATTTGCATGACCTTTGGAAAAACTGCAGCCTCTCTAATAAAAGCAGAGTATGCGCGGGCCATAGACAAAGAAGAATGTCTCGACCTACTCGAAAAGGCCTATCAGAATAACTTGGTGCAGATCGGTGAAAATGTTCAGAATGAGGTCGCATTTATTTGCAATTGCTGCGGTTGTTGCTGCGAGGCCCTTCTGGCGGCTAAGAAGTTTGGCACGGCCCAGACCATTGCCACCACGGCCTATATTCCAGAGCTACAGGCCGAAAAATGCAATCTTTGCGGCAAGTGTCAGCGTGTTTGCCCCTTAGAGGCCCTAGGCGCTGTAGTACCTAAATCTTCTGGGCAAACAAAGAGCCTTCCCGAACTAGATAGGGAGATGTGTCTGGGGTGCGGGGTATGTGTGCGCGCTTGCCCAACAGAGGCCCTTTCTCTAGTGCATGTGGGCCAGCGGCAAATGACGCCTGTGAACACCGCTCACAGAGTGGTGATGACAGCCCTAGACAAAGGCAAGCTACCTGAGCTATTGTACGACAACAAAGATTTAAAGTCTCATCGACTGATGGCGGGCATTTTAAATGTTATCCTCGCCTTGCCACCGTTAAAACAACTGGCTGCAAGCGAGCAGCTACGCTCTACATACCTTGTAAAACTCATCGAGAAGAAAAATAACAGTCATTAAATGGAACGCTTATAAAACAATAAAGACATAAAAAAAGACAGGCATACACATGCTTACAGATAAGGATGTGTGGGTCTGTCTTTTTGTTTGGTAGAGGTGGTCGATGCTATATGCTAGTAAATTGGCCAAGTATACACATCGCCATAGAGTTTATTCGAAATATCACGACATTGTGCGTAATAGGCATCGTCATCTTGAATTTTAAGATGGAGCGCAGACAGTTCAAAGTGCTTCTTGGCGAGGTCTAGTGACTGGCAGTGGTAGTGAGCAACGGCGAGGCGGTAATGGAGGAAGTAAATTAGATAGTTAGAGTGATTGGCAATCGAGGCTTTTATAGCAGCTTCAACTATGGGAATCACCTTGCTTTGTTGACTGAGGCTATGGTAATTGTAAGCTAAGTTGCAAATTGATTTTATATACAAAAAATGTTGCTGTGCAAAGAGCGGATATTCAAGATTTCGAATTACATTTTCTAGAAGCGCGTTGCTGTCGGCAATCTGATTAAGGTCAGTATAACTTACAGCTAGAAAGAAAACTAAATGACACTCAGCACGTGAAAGATTTTTGTGTTTAAGCTCGTCGGGACATTCGGTGGCATTGGTGTAAGACAAAGTTGTAAGTACCAGTTGAACAGCTCTTTGTGTTGCGTCATCAGTAAAATCCATAATTATTGTATACGCATTTATAAGTTGCTCAAGTTGATGAAGTTCTACAAGATCATTGGATTTTATATGGGTGATCATCTCTTTTAGACTTAGAAGTTTACTCATGTCTTTAAGACGATTATTGAGCATTAAATTATGAAAAGTGGAGTAAACAGCATCTAAT
>CALFXQ010000061.1 GCA_937958285.1 uncultured Fusibacter sp.
TTTAGGGTAACCACACACCACACAAACACAATTCATTAATGGGGTAAGCGACTGCAAAGCCTCCAGAGATATTCATCTGTCTCTGGAGGCTTAATTTGAATCTTTTTAGGAAAACGGGAAAATTATCATATAGAAAACGTGAAATTTGCGCTATAATGTAGGAAAAGACACGATATGAGGTGATAAGCTAATGCAGAACTTTGACGACCGAATCATTTCCATGGAAAAAGACATACGGGACATTTGTGTAAAGGTGCGCAAAAAAGGTCGAGAAATCTTGTCGGAGTTTGACATCACAATTCCCCAATTTAATGCACTCTTGTACTTGGTTTTCGATGGAGAAATGACACTTGGTGAACTCAGTCAGAAAATGTATCTGGCGTGTTCAACCATTACAGATCTTCTAGACCGCATGGAAAGAGCAGAACTTGTCAAGCGCTACAAAGACGAAAAAGACAAACGCATTTATCGTGTAAGGGTACTCGACAAAGGCAATGCACTTATTGAGCAAGTGATGCTCCATCGCAGACGATATATTGCAGAGAGTATCAAAGATCTTACTCAAGAACAACAAGAGCAATTAGAAAAAAGTCTAACGCTCTTAAACGGCCTACTCTTTGTCTAATCAATGCAGATGATTTTATAGCGATATCACCTGTTCTAAGGAGCGACCATGAAAATAATCAATCGGCGCTATCAGTTGTTAGAACCCGATGGGGAAGATTATTATGGAACGTATTATCTGGCCTTGGACTTGACTAGTCTCAAAGAGCCAGTGCGCGTAAAGTTGATTAATCCTGAGCTTCAGTTGCACGAGATGGTTAGGTACTTTAGCGACCGATTCCTTCAATTAGCTGCCGCTGAGCACGAAAATTTATTGCCAAGCCTGCGCTTCGACATCGTTACCACCATAGATAATAAACCTACAGAAGAGAAAATGTACTTCTATGTGACGGGTCACTATTCTACCTCAGAACTGCTGTCTTATCACCACCTCGAACTGGATGAGCGCTTATTTGTGCTTTTGGAGGTGTGCTATGCACTGCAGTTTTTGCATTTTAAAGGCATCGCCTACCACTATTTAACTTTCGACAATCTGCTTATAACGAGAAGCAGTGACGGCCAATTAATCGTGCGCCTAAAAGATCTCGTGTCTCTATTTGGCTATCTAGATCAAGGGCGTGCCGAGGCTGAGCGCAGTATTCAAACACTGGCGCCTGAGGTTCTACTGCGTGAGCACTATACAACCATAGCAGATATTTATTCCCTAGGTGTGATGGCCTATTTCTTAATCAATGGAATAGACTATCGCCAGCATGCTTTTGAGCGCTCGCGTGCTTACAGCAAGCAGCCCCAATGGCAAAGTCTAATCGATAGATCAACCAAGCATCACCCAGATGAACGTATTCAGCACATTCATCAGTTTATTAAAGAGTTTGTACCCCTTTGTCCTTTTCCCTATACCTTTAAAGACAAAAAATACTACGAGCGACTAAATTTCAACGTACAAATAATCGGACGCGATCGCGAAATGAACCATTTGAGACAGCTCATCAGCTATCGCCTTCAACATATGTCTGGGATTTCTGGCGTTTTTGTCTCGGCGGAATCCGGTCAAGGCAAGTCGCGGTTTTTGCGTGAGGTGCACTATTTTCAGCGCATAAATGGCGTAAAAGGCACAATTCTAGATGTAGACAAAGATGCTACAGGGACACACGATAATTTTGCGACTTTGATTCTTTCTCTGGTTCGCCAATATGCGATACCAAAGAGTTTGACCGAGCGCTTCGGTCCTGAACTTGTTAAAATAGTGCCTTCGTTGAGGGATATGTGGCTGGTCCAACCCTCAGAACCCCTCGCGGGCGAGAAGGAAATCTTGCGACTGAATAATCGCATGGTGAGTTTTTTATTGGAATTGGCACAACTCATGCCAATGGTATTGTATTTCGACAATATTGAAGATATGAACGACAATGAGTTTTCGATTTTCGAAAACTTGCTAACCCTCAATGATCATCTCACGCTTTTTGTGGTGGCGAGTTTTTCTAATCTGTCACAGGGGCGTCAGAGTGTTTTGGCAGTTTACCAGCAAGACAAAACCTATGAGCTTATACAACTTGAGAGCTTTGGTATCGAAGAGGCTGCACAGCAGCTACAGCAAGTGCTCAATATGGATAAACGGCCACTTCAGTTGGCGACGAAAATCATTTCCGAAGGGTCTGGAAATCCGAGATATATCGAGGAGGTTGTTAGAAGTCTATTCATTCGAAACTTCGTCTATATTCACGAATCCAGAAAGTGGTTTATCAGCGACGAAGGCTATGGCTATGCGACCATACCTCACACACTAGACGAAGCGGTGATGGGCAGTGTCAAACAACTCGATAAGCGCTTGCAGCGAATTTTGCAGGCAATTACTGTATTTGGGAAGCCCATCACTAAGGCACAATTGAGAGGACTTATCAAAATTGATGCCGCAGAGCTAGATAAAAAGATTTCCCAACTTATAGAGTTGAAGATCTTACAGATAAAAGTTTCTGATTGGGGTTACGCCTTCGATTTTTACAATAGAAATCTGGCGAGAACCTTTTATACCACACTTCCGGTGAACCGCAAGCGCTTTTTCCACTTAAAAGCAGCGAGCCTCTTAGAGCGTCTTTACCAAGAAGAAGGCTCTCATGGAGAGTTGCTGGTCAAACATTTAATTGCAGCAAAAGAATATATAAAGGCGATCGAGTACGCCATCCAACTTGGCGATCGGATGAATGCACTCGCCCTCTATGCCCAGTCATTAGACTTTTATCATCAAGCATTGAGGCTTTTTGAGTATGTCGATCAAGACGCCTTAAAGGCCAAACTCATTCAAGCGATTGCAGATATTTACTATCATACTGGCGAAAGCCAGCAAGCCCTTGTGCGTTACGAGACCTTGGTTAGCTTGGCACACAACAGCGATTTGCCAGAAGTAAAAATCGATGCACTTTTAAAAATTGCAGATATTAGAATTACCAGAAAGCAGCTAGAAGATGTAGAAAAGCTCTTCGAAGAAATCCGAGAAAATGCAACTCAAATAGATTATCGCTTTGGCCATTTGGAGCTGGCATTAATAGAGTTTAGATATCTGATTAGCTTAAAGGACTTTGAGCAGGCCAAAGACATTACACATAAGGCTTTGACCGTAGCTGAGACCTTGCAAAACAGCTACTATATCGGTAGGTTTTTAAATAATCTAGGCATAGTCACCTTGTATAACTTTGATGAATCCGATGCTGGAAAACAGGATCGAGAGAATGGCTATCGCTATTTTTTGAAAGCCGCAAATTATTTGGAACAAACGCCAAATTGCAGTGATTTGTCACGCGCCTATAACAATCTAGGCGTCATTGCACTGAACAGGCACATGAATATCGACAAAGCGAGAGAGTATTTTGACAAAGCGCTTAAAATTCTTGCCAAGCACAATGTGATAGAAGGCAAGACCATTTATTTGTTGAATCTCGGTGAAACATATGCCCTCGAAGGCGAAGATCAAAGGGCGATACGTTATTACCTCGAAGTAGAGCAGCTTTGCGAAGACTCTCAGAACATTGAAGACCTCATTCTGGTGACCATGAATTTAATTGAGTCTCACATTCAACTTAAAAATTACAAAGAAGCGTTTCGATATATTCAAAAGTTTGAGAGAGAATTTGAGCCATTGGCAAACT
>CALFXQ010000062.1 GCA_937958285.1 uncultured Fusibacter sp.
CGTTTGCATCTTATACCACCAAAGCCTTCTCTCATACATAATCATCCCAGTCAATTGCTAATCAATGGCACATATCTGTACCCCGTTGGTCCTTCCTGGGCAGTGCTGCTGAGGACTTTCTTTAAGGCCCTTCAAAAGCATACCCAATCGGGAACCATTTTTGATATGGCTACGAAAGATTTAATCGATGAAGAGGTGTATTTAGGCGTTAAGCGCTTTTATCCCCTTGCTTCTCGTCAGTTGATATTAGACGATCTTCAGATGCTTATAAAACTTGTGATCGACATTGGACGGGGCAAACCGGTTCCCGAATCTTTAGGTGGCAATCAGGCGGTCTTGTTAAAGAGTATGTCTGCACCTCACCGCATGGATTTGGTGGTCGCGCCTATGGTACAGGCAGGCCTTCAAGCCTGTCCTTTGTCGTGCGCGGCATGCTATGCAAAATCTGGCAACGCGATGACCATCGAAGCCCCACTAGACACACACGCCTGGAAAGCCATTATCGATCGCTGCAAAGGCGCTGGCATTCCAATGCTCACCTTCACAGGTGGTGAACCGCTCACAAGACCAGATATCGTGGAGTTGGTGGCTCATGCAGCATGGTTTGTCACGCGGCTTAATACCAGCGGTGTCACATTGACCCGTGAGCTCGCGCAAGATTTGAGGGCGGCGAGTTTAGATGGCATTCAGATCACGCTGTACTCGCATGATGCAAAGATACACGACAAACTCGTGGGTGTAAAGGGTGCTTTCGAACGCACTGTTACTGGTATTTGCCATGCGCGGGATGCGGGGCTTGAAGTGAGCCTCAACACGCCACTGGTGCAGTTAAATGCCGATTATTTGTCGCTTATCGCCTTTGCCCATGACATGGGCATTTGTCACCTCACCTGCTCTGCGCTGATTCCCGTTGGAGGCGCTATCGAACAGCTTTCAGGGGGTGAAGCCCTCGAAGTGTCGGCACTCCAATCCTTGCTCACACAAGCGGTAAGCCGTTGTAGAGCCCTAGAAATGAACCTTTCCTTTACTTCGCCGGGGTGGCTTAGCGACAGTCAGATTAAAGGCTTGGGACTGCCCAGTACACCACTGTGCGGCGCATGCGCATCCAATATGGCCATTACGCCTCTAGGCTATGTAGTACCATGTCAAAGCTGGCTCGGTGGCGACGCTCTGGGACAAATGCTCAAGAGTCCCTGGCATAAAATATGGAATCATCCACTGTGCAAACAATTGAGACGCGATGCCTCGTTTAAGAATGCCTGCGCCCTCGACAAAAGCAAAGGGGGCCTATGAGAATGTGTGCGCATAAAGCGTGCTTTATAAACACATTGAAGTGGTTCATAATCTGTCTTATTAGTGTCTTGCTCCTCCAACCACTCTACGCGCAAGATACACCAGATGTGATTCACCACATGACGGTTACATTGAATCCAAGAAGTGACGGGCAAATAGAGATTACTTACCAGTTTAACTACGAAGCAACGACCCCATGGCCGGCAAACTTCGAGAAAATACAAATAGGCATGGCTAATAAAAACTTTGATATTGTGCACTATGAACCAAAAGAGCGGTTTTCAAATGCAGTGGCAAACATACAGGGCACCTCTCAAGTAGAACTTCGCTTTAATAAGGGCATGTTGCCAAAAGTTAACCAGCCATTTTCATTTTCATTTACTGTCCTTCAAAGAGATTTGTTTTACAGCGATAAAAAAAATGATGTCAATATGCTGTTTTACCCTGGGTGGTTTGACTTTGCAAAGATAGAGCGCTTAGAGATAAGACTAGCGCGGGCGCCCATAAGTCCCCTAAAGATTCACACCCCTGCTACAAAAAATGATTCCAATTATTTGGTGTGGGTTACAGAGAATCTGAAACCTGGAAAAGTTGCAAAGGCCATAGCAATTACTTATTTTCCAAGT
>CALFXQ010000063.1 GCA_937958285.1 uncultured Fusibacter sp.
CCAGTTGAAAATCGATGCGCTCTAAGCCGTTGAGGGCTGCATTTTCTTGGCTGGCTTCGATGGCCTTTTCGTCGATGTCAACACCGTGAACGTGCTTTATGCCCAGGCTAGCGCCGATAATTGCAAGAATGCCACTGCCACAGCCCACATCGTAAAGACGCTCAACATGACCTCTGTATTGAATGATCTTTTGCGCACACAGACTCGTGGTTTCGTGGGTGCCTGTGCCAAAAGCCTTTCCTGGATCGAGTACGATCACTTTTTCGTCTGGTGCAGGTGCATATTCTTCCCAAACAGGGCGAATCACGAGGCCAGGTGCAATGGCAAAGGGCTTATAATACTGCTTCCACTCGTTGGCCCAGTCTTCTTCGTGGACTTCTTTATATGTGATGTCGCAAGGGCCAGGATCTAGTCCAAATGCCGATAGGCCCAGCAGCCTTTCGCGTATTGCGCCGACCGCTGCCTCTACTGCATTTACCTCAAACTCCACATAACCTTTAATAAGAGCGCCTTCGTACTCAAAGTGTCTGGCCTCTTCTTCGAAGTAGTCCCAATCGCCTTCGTACCCTTCTTGGTACATGGCATCGTTGGGATCTTCAATCACAATACCGCTTACATCGTAATCGTAAAGCACGACATTTACTGCTTCTACAGCTTCTGTTGTCGTTTTTATTTTGAGTTCGTACCACATGTTTATCTACCTCTTAACGCGTTCTATTGTAGGGGTTAAAATTTCTCTATAAGAGCTATTGTATAACACCTTGACCCCCGTGCCTAGTTGTTTTATGATGGGCAAGGACACATCGAAAAATAATTAGTAATTGGTCTTAATATGTGGTATTATTCAATTAAGATCCTACACATATTAAAGGAGTTCACAATGAATCTTTTGTTCGCTATCATACTCGGTTACTTCTTAGGCAGTTTGCCCTTTTCTTACCTCGTACCGAAGCTCTTTAAAGGCATCGATATACGCACCGTTGGCAGTGGCAACGTAGGTGCGACCAATGTACTGCGTTCTGTTGGTCCTCTAGGCGCTTTTATCGCTTTTGCCGGCGATATTGCAAAGGGCATTATCGCCACTTGGGTCGCATTGGTGATTTGGGGTGAAACTGCAGCGCTATTTGCTGGCATGTTTGCCATGTTAGGTCACTGCTATTCCTTCTTTTTAGGATTCAAAGGTGGCAAAGGGGTCACGACCTCAGCCGGGATTGTCTTGGTCTTAAGCCCGGCAATATTCGGAATTTTATTTATCTTTCAGGCCTTGGCAATAGGCACGACGAAAATTGTATCGCTCTCGTCGATTCTAGCTGCGGTACTGTTTCCCCTATTGGCCATTCTAATGAAACAATCTGAAGCATTCGTCTTGTTTAGTCTATTTATGAGCTTATTTGTCATCTATAGACACCGCAGCAATATTGTGAGGCTTATTCGCTTTGAAGAGCCCACCATCGGTAAAAAAGCTACACCCTAGCGCTCTTATTGAGCGCTTTTATTTTGCAATTAGGCTGTTTATCTCGGTAGAGAATTGGTATCAGTATGGTAAGTACTCTGAATCACATATGCGATGCGCAACTGCCGAAAGGAGCTAACCATGAAGCATCAGTACAATTTTATGGACAAGGGCTATAAATACGTTCAATCCATCTCGCGTCTTTTGGGAGGTCAATTTACCCATGAGCAGGCAGAAGATGGCATCACATATTTTTCTCCCAATGGCCAGCGATTTTTAAAGCTCATCGATGCACCCGATATGCTTTTAGTCGCATTTTATGTGCCAATCCCCATGCTTCACAAAGACAATCGGCCGGAGGTGCTGCATTTTCACGATGCCCCAGAACCTTATCACGAATATCGATACCGAGCCCATGGCGTTGACGAGATTTATGCCTTAATCGAAATTGCCAAAGAGAACCTTC
>CALFXQ010000064.1 GCA_937958285.1 uncultured Fusibacter sp.
AACGCCCTGAGAAATCAAATGCAGCTTCTAAACCAAGCACTTTTAGCAACTTTACCTAGCGGCAAAAAATAAAACGAATGGTCGCGCAGAGAGCTAGCGGCCATTCGTTTTTTGCAATTAATTTTTTAAGGCCACGGTGCGGTTGCAGTATCTCGGCTTTTTCCCCTTTTGCATTCGCGTGTCCATTAGACGTTCAATTTGCTCCTTATAGTGATAGTCATCCGTCAGTCTTTTAAGGGATACTAGCACGTAATCGCTTTGAGTGCGTGGTATAGTCCGAGATTGTAAGTAGTGAATCACCTGCTTGGCTAAGTTTAAAGATTTTAAGTGCGAGTGCTTTTCTTCAAAATTGTACTTTGCATGATGGACAATATAATCATTGCCCGCTCTGTATACCTTAAAGTCTGAAGCCTGATAGACCTGTCTGCCCATAGCATCCTCCTAGTAGACCCGCTAACAAAAGTATACCATATGTAGTAATTAGCTATGTAAAATGTATGTGATGTTTTCGAAAAAAAGGATATAATATAAGGGAAAACCTTTGCCCTTACATAGAAAGGAGAGCACTGTACAACCCGTAACAGTGCAGATACATTATGAAGTTCTTAAGAGCGACCACGCTAGACAATCTACCCTGCGATGGCATTGGCCTATTGCTTTTCACAAACTACGAAAGAGATCAGCAGCCCACTGAAGTCTTAGCCATGCTTGAAAATGCCATTGAATCTGGTGCCCTTGAGCTAAAAAGTGGCTCAATTAAGACATTTCCCACAGCCAATCTCACATATCTGGTAGCTGGCCTTGGCAATCAAATTGCAGATTTAGATTTAGAAGATCTTCGCAGTGCAATGATTAAGCTCGTTCAATCTGCCAATCAAGAAAAAATCACCTCTCTGGCAATCCACGTGCCACATCAGCATATCGATTTACTAGAAACCTACTCAGCACTTACTGAAGCCGCATTATTTGCCAACTACCAGTTTAATCTCTACAAGTCAAAGCCTAAGCAAAACACATTGAGCGAAATCTACTTTATCTCCGATTTAGAAGATGACCAAATAGATTTGGGCATTCAAGAAGGAGAACACTTGGGGATGGCAATTAGCGAGGCGAGAGAACTCGTGAATATCCCGGCTATCGACCTTTATCCCGAAAATCTCGCAACAAAAGTTCAAGCCTTTGGCGAGGCACATGGTTTTGAAGTAGAGATTAAAGACGAGGCGCAAATCAAAGCCCTCGGCATGGATGCCTTTTTGGCTGTCAGCCAAGGCTCTGAGAAACGACCGCAGCTCATTATTATGCGCTATAACGGAGATCCAAATACAACCGATCGCCTTGGCTGGATCGGCAAAGGGCTTACCTACGACGCTGGTGGTCTCTCTATTAAAACCGCCGATGGCATGGAACACATGAAAACAGATATGGGTGGCGCCGCAGCTGTTATTGGAGCCATGATTGCCATTGCCAAGCAGCAGCTTCCCGTGAATGTTACCGCAGTGGTAGCAGCGTGCGAGAACATGATTAGCGGCAATGCATATAAGCCCGGAGATATACTCCATACAATGGGCGGCAAGACGATTTATATTGGAAATACAGATGCAGAGGGTCGCTTGACCCTTGTAGATGCGATCACTTATATTATCAGAAACGAAGGCGTTTCTTCTGTTGTCGATTTAGCAACCCTTACAGGTGCTGCACTCTTTGCCCTTGGCAATGTGGCAGCGCTCACCGTCTCTAACGACAACGCCTTCTATCAACATTACGAAAACGCTTCTAAGCAAGCAGGAGAAAAAGTATGGCGCATGCCTACTTTTAAAGAGTACGAAACCTTGATACAACACCACGAAGCAGACCTCACAAATATGGCGGGAAAACCAGGAAGCATTACTGCAGCCCTCGTCTTAAGAGAGTTTGTAGAAGATAAGCCTTGGGTTCATGTCGATATTGCAGGCGTGGCTTTCTACACTGCACCTATGGGCAATTATGTAAAAGGTGCCTCCGGCTACGGTGTGAAAACCCTGTTCGAAATGGCAAAACGACCTCAATAACATTTTTAGACACCCACAAAAAAAGCTGCTCCAGTTTATATACTGGGACAGCTTTTTTACTTAGATAAGTTGCAATAACCACGTTCCTACAAAACCACCCACAACAACGCCAAAAATTCCAATAACGCCAGCAAAGACGCCAGGAGCTGGCGCGGGCAGCTTCAATTTTTTAAAGACAATACCTAAAACCACACCTGCTAATAATGCCTGTATCCATTCCATAAGCGCCTACCCTTTCACCATCACAGAGCCAATAAAGACACCTAAAATTCCCATAAACCCACCGACAGTTGGTGGCGCTGGAAGTGGAAAGCCAAACAAAGTAAACACTGCGCCTACGACTACACCCGCTCCTAGCGCCATAAACCACTCACGATATTTCATATGCAATCTCCTCAAAACTTTCTGATTCTATGTTAAAGGACTGCAACAAAAATGGCTTTGTAAAATAGTACTAAGAACAAGTGACTGCTCAGATATTTCACTTCATAATTTTGTAAGATTACAACAGTACCCTACATAATCAAGTCAAGGACCAAGGGATCTCCCCGTCAAATACATCTCCTTGAAGGGTAACGCGTGTTCTAAGCACATAAATTTCCACGCCTGCTGCGTTTGCAGCTATTAGAGCCTTTGAAAACTCAGGGTCATTCTCTGCATAGGGTTTAAACCGCTCTACATCTTGGCGCTGGCATATAAATACAATTGCCGCACGCCCCCCTTTTGAAGCAAAGTCTCTTAGTTCATTAACGTGTTTGGTTCCCCTAGTGGTTGGCGCATCAGGAAACATGGCCCATCCTTGCCTTACCAAGGTCACCCCTTTTACTTCAATCATCAAATTGTGCTCGGGGAGCATTAGATCAAAGCGCGATTGGCCCCAAATCACTTCTGATTTCACAACAGGGTTCTCGTCTATGCCAGGCATTCTCCAATCTCCCTTTTCGAGCCAATGCCTCAAAGACCTATTTGGCGCATTAGAATCGATAGACACCCATATATTGCCCATGGCGACCCGTCTCAAGGTATGCTGCGTTTTGCGACTCTCCTTTGGCTCATGGGTCAAGAGCACCGCTACACCTGGAATCAAGAGTTCCTTGAGTCTAGCAGTATTGGCCACATGTACCACAACAGGGGCCAGGGAGCCTGTTATGAGCACTTCTGCACTAAAGCGATTTAGACGCTTCAAAAATTGTGCCTCAACCCAAATGGGCATTTGGTTGACTGGGATTTCCATGTGCTTCTCCTTTAGAAAAAGCCCCTATAAATAGGGGCTTGAATCTGAATATCAACTATAGGTGTAGCATTTTTCCCGAGGGAATGTTCTTGCCATAAAAAATCTCTAACATCTCTTTTTTGAGTCGCTCTTTGACTTTTTTTCGGTCGTTTGTATCGAGATCTCTCTTTTTTACACCGAAAAGATAGTTGTCTAAGTCGAAATCCTTAATGAGCATTTTTGTGTGGAAGATATTTTCTTGATAGACATTGGTGTCGATCATTTGATATTTGTCTTTAGTGTCGCGGTCCATAAAGTTTTGAATCGAGTTGATTTTGTGATCGATAAAGTGCTTATTGCCGCTAATATCTCTTGTAAAGCCGCGCACGCGATAATCGGCGTAGATAATATCCGACTCAAAGCTGTGAATCAAGTAGTTGAGCGCTTTAAGAGGCGAAATATGACCGCATGTACTCACGTCGATATCGGCTCTAAATGTGCTGACACCTTTATCTGGATGGTACTCTGGATATGTGTGGACTGTGATGTGGCTCTTGTCGAGATGGGCAACAACAGAATCTACATTTGGGATTGGACCTGGGGATTCATCTGAAACAAGGGAATCGTCGGGATGTGAAACAGCCCCTTCTGATACCAAAATCGTAACGGATGCGCCTTGTGGGTCGTAGTCTTGCTTTGCAATATTAAGTATGTTGGCTCCGATAATATCGGCGACATTTGTCAAGATTTCTGTGAGTCGCTGGGCGTTATAGGCTTCGTCGATGTAAGCAATGTAGGCTTGCTTTTGCTCGTCGTTAAGCGCGTAACAAACATCGTAAATATTAAAACTCAAAGTCTTTGTCAAGTTGTTAAATCCGTAAAGGCGCAACTTCTTATTCGAATCGATCATAGCACATTAACCCTCTCAGTTCTTATGTTATGCAAATATATTTGCTCTCTGTGACGCTTTAAAATCAGATTTTATTATATGATTAAAACCATTAATTTTCAAGAGGAAATTTTATATCATAAGTCTATAGTTTAGTATTAGTAAACTATACTGCCTCGTGTATACAGTAAAAAAAATATTCGCTAGAAACCTGGCACCATACGAGCGCTTTCAACGTCCCTAGCAAATCATTCGCGCGCATTTCTTTTTTAAAGCACAACCTTAAGTTTTCCTTAATTCGAGCTAAAAGTGTAGCGGTGATGCGGCAAATCTATTATGATTAGAAATAGAATGTGAATCTACTCGGAGAACACTATGAATACACTTTTAATCTGTGAAGACGAAGCCGAACTTCGTCTATTGCTTTGTCAATTCTTTAAAAAAATGGGATATCGCGTGCTTTCTGCCGACTGTGGCGAGATTTGTCTCAGTCTTTTGCGCGAAAATACAGATGTAGATCTAGTTCTACTCGATGTTATTATGCCTGGAATAGACGGTTTCGAAACACTTCGGCTTTTGCGACAGTTTAGCCTTGTACCTGTCATTATGCTCACTGCATGCAAAGACGAAAATCACAAAGTGCATGGCTTTGAATTAGGTGCAGATGACTATGTGGTGAAGCCTTTCAGTTTCAAAGAAGTGCATAGTCGCGTAGGCGCACAGCTAAGACGCACCCAGCAGTATACCCGCCATGGCGATGACCAAGACTATTGGATGGAAAATGGACCTATTCGCATGAATACCTCTTCCCTCGAAGTGCACTTTCATGGCGAACCCCTTATTTTAAGCGCAAAAGAGAGAGCGCTGCTACAATATTTTCTCAATCATCTAGGCGTCGTTTTCACTAAAAAGCAGTTATATGAAGCAATATGGAAAGAAACCTACTACGATAACGACAATACACTTATGGTTCATCTGAGTCATCTGAGAGATAAAATTGAACATAACCCTAAACACCCCGAAATCATCAAGACCGTAAGATGTGTGGGGTATCGAATGGAGCAAATTACATGAAGGCTAAAGCCCTTTACATCCTCGGCTACTCTTGTTCATTTGTTGGACTTTTATCTATTGAATACTATTTCTTTTACGCGTGGCTCCCGTTTTTTGCATTGCTAAATCCCTTAATTGTGGGTTTAATGTGGCTATCTCACAAGGCTAATTTTAAACCCAAGCAACTGCCACTAGAGCATAATACCGCCTTTATCGAACAACTGCTCATGCAAATTGACCATGAAATTATCAATCCAATATCGACGCTTAAGGTAAGTGTGGAAAATCTTGAAGAAGAGGGCTATTCAGAAGCCATCGCCAAGACCATGACCCATTCACTTAATCGCTTAGAATCAGTAAATCAGCTCTACCTAAGACTGCTTTGTCTCAATACATTCGATCACTTGCCCATGACACGCCTCGATTTTTCTGAATTGCTTAGAAACACATTGATCGACGATCTAAAACCCGACCTGCTCGCTTCTGCGCAGCTTATTGTGAATATCCCAGAAGAGCCCATATGGATTTCGGGACATCATCAATTGCTATTCGATGCCTTTAAGTCGCTATTCGACTACGCCTTATTCAATACGCGTAACAAACACCAATTGTTCATCTCGCTCACAAAGCACAATTCCCATCTCACAATCACCCTAGAACAGCACGGCAATACACCAACGCTCACCAAAGATCTTCTCGCGCAACAAATCTTTTCTATGCATCACAAAGATGTGCCTACCACAAAACCTCTAGGGAGCGCAGGCCTTGCATTGACATTGGTCAAGCGCGTTGTGGAGCATCACAAGGGCCTTATAGATTATCAATACTGTGGTCAGAAAACCACGCGTTACCATATCACACTGCCTCTAAACGCCGTATCGTAGTTTACATCGTCAAAAAAAAAAGAGAAACCTGCGCGTAGCGGGTTTCTTAATTGAGGAGAGCTAATTCTGCTGTCGGAGCTACACCAATTGGTGTCCTTGGCAAAATAACAATTTAATCATAACACAAAACTTAGAATTTTAAAGGCTTTCAGGCAATTTGATTCCTTAAAAAACAATGAATAAAGTATGAAGACAACCTACCCTTTGCGATGTGCTTCTCTTAGCTCTTAATCACGATTCCCTTGTCCATTTCAAGATAGTTAACGAGCTGATCGAGGGACTCGTAGCCTTCAATCGACATCTGCCTGTATGGCGTAATGATGTTCAAGCGCTTAACTCTACCCGTGAATCCTTTTACCACTCGAACGCATTCAATGTCGCCATAAAGAATCATCTCCCTTTTGCGGTCATCGATATGCAACAGATGCTCCTCGTTCATTACAAGACGCAACTTTCTAAGGGTGTTAATCGCCACTTTTCCCTCGTGATATGTAATAAAAAGCACTAAAAGTGTGAGCATGGCAATAAGCATGACTACGGCATTGTCAAATGTTACATTAAACGATGTGATTGCCAGATAAAACGTGAGCGGTGCAACGATTGCAAAGAATGTATAAAATGCCTTTGTCGCAAGAATACGACCTTCGGCGCATTGATAAACTTTATTGTTCATATTTACCTCATTTATGCTTAAAACAGCGGGTCCTTAAACAGCTTCAACATCCTATCACAAGTCTATCCCCTTTTCTATGATTTGCCACACAACAAATTGGTAACATATCTATTATGCCTTTGTAAGAATATTAAAGCCTTGCAATTAAAGGGCTCCAGCAAGCAATTTCACTTAAGTCGTGAAAGTGTTACAAATAATTAGCAAAAAAGGCTATCTGCACATATGCAGATAGCCTTTAAAATTCATTAAATCTTCATAGATTCAACATGCCAGATTTCGTTGGCGTATTCAGCAATTGTTCGATCGCTGCTAAATTTACCTGCGCCACACATATTCATCCAACATTTCTTCGCCCAACCAAGTTCATCTTTATAGGCGACGGCAACCGCTTCGTGGGCTGCACGATAGCTGTTAAAGTCGGCCAAGATGTAATAGTTATCTGCCTCGTGCCAGCTCGCACCCTTCATAATTGACTCAAAGAGTTCTTCGAACATACCCGTTTCGCCATCGTCGAAAGTACCATCGACTAAGGCATCTACCACACGCTTCAAGCCAGCTACCGTTTTGTAAGGCTTGTTGGGTGCATATAAACTCTTAATTTGATCGATATCTTCAACTTTTAGGCCAAATATAAAGTTGTTTTCAGCTCCCGCCTCTTCGACAATCTCAACATTTGCACCGTCGAGTGTGCCTATTGTAGGGGTGCCATTGAGCATAAATTTCATATTGCCAGTACCCGATGCCTCTTTACCCGCCGTTGAAATTTGCTCAGACAAGTCCGCAGCAGCAAATAAGCGCTCCGCATACGAAACGCGGTAGTTCTCAACAAAAACCACTTTTAACAAATCGCCAATTTCAGGATCATTGTTGACCAACTCGCCAATGTCGTTGATAAATTTGATAATCCCCTTCGCTCTAAAGTACCCAGGTGCTGCTTTAGCGCCAAAGATAAAGGCTCTCGGCACCCAGTCCCCCTTAGGATTTGCTTTAATGCGATAGTAAAGATCAAGAATATGAAAGGCATTTAGAAGCTGGCGCTTGTATTCGTGAAGGCGCTTAATTTGAATATCAAAAATTGCATTTACATTTAACTGAATGCCCTCATGCTCAAAGATGTAATCCGCCAACTGTTGTTTTTTCAAGCGCTTGATTTCTATAAAGCGTTTGAGCACCGTTTCATCGTCTTGGTACTTCTCGAGCTGTCTCAATAAATCTAAGTTGGTCACCCAGTCGTTATTGCCCATCAACTCAGTGATCATGGCCGACAACTCTCGATTTGAGTAGTACAACCATCTTCTTTGGGTAATGCCATTTGTCTTATTCACAAACTTCTCTGGGAATATTTTATACCAGTGATTCAGCTCTGAATCGATAAGTATTTGGGTATGAAGAGCGGCAACACCGTTTACACGGCTAGAGCCATAGATCGAAAGCCATGCCATCTTAATGTAACCATGGTCGACAATCTTATAATCTAACATATCTACTTTGCTCAAGCCTTTTTCGGTTAAGAACTTCAATAAGTGGCCATCGACGAGCTTGATAATTGCTACGATCTCTGGAAGAACACTCTCGTAGAGGTCGACCTGCCACGCTTCGAGCGCCTCGGCTAAAATGGTATGGTTTGTGTAGTCACATGTTTGCTGGGTAATCGACAGCGCCTTCTCAAAACCCAGTCCCTCTGCCATTAGCAAGCGAATAAGTTCAGGTACTGCGACAGCGGGATGGGTGTCGTTCAATTGAATGCTGTGATACTGATGGAAGGCGTCTATTGCGCGACCCTTTGCTTTGTGTACGCGCATCATGTCTTGAAGAGAAGCACTTACAAAGAAATACTGCTGTTTAATGCGCAGCTTTTTACCCTCTTCTGTATCATCATTTGGATAAAGCACACGAGAAATATCTTCTGCTCTATTCTTTTCACTTACAGCCAAGTCGTATTGTTGATGATTAAAGGCCGCAAAGTCAAAAGGATTAACAGGTTCAGCCTGCCAAAGTCTCAAGGTATTGATGTTCTTTGTGCCAAAGCCAACAATGGGCATATCGTAAGGCACTGCTTTTACATCGCCATCAGCGAAAGAAACAATCGTCGCATCATATGCTTTTCTGACTGTCCAAGAATCACCGTGAGCCATCCAATCATCTGGCTGTTCCATCTGGAAGCCCTTTTCAAAATGCTGCTTAAAGAGACCGTATTTGTACTTAATGCCATAGCCCGTAACAGGAAGATTTAACGTGGCGCAAGAATCCAAGAAACAAGCTGCCAATCGACCCAAGCCACCATTTCCAAGACCCGCATCGTACTCTTGATCTTCGAGGGCATTTAAGTCCACACCGAGTTCTTTTAGCTGCTCAGCTACCTCATCGTATGTGCCCAAGTTAATTAAGTTATTGCCAAGTGCACGGCCCATTAAAAACTCTGCCGACAGGTAAAACGCCTGCTTACCTTCGCGGTATGCCTGTGTTGTGCGATACCAATCTTCAGAAACTGCACTCATCAATGCTTCCGATAAGGTTTCATATTGCTCTTGCTTGCCAAGTTTCTCAAAAGGCATCACAAAATTCTTCATCGCCATCATTTGAAGTGTGGCTTTTAGGTTCTCAGTGTTCATGAATTTCCTCCTTATGATCTGGACAAGGTCCCACAGAAGCGCGCATCCAAAGCTCTGTTTCTAGGAACACATGTCTTGTTTCAAGATTTTCTTCAATACTCTCTAATAACAATTCTGCACATGCCAAACCCATATGATCAACAGGCTGCCTTACGGTGGCCAGGGTTGGGTGAAAATAGGTGCCATAGTCTAGTCCGTCAAATCCCATGACCGACAAGTCTCTGGGAATTTGAAGACCCATGTCAAAGGCGGCCTTTGCCACCCCAATTGCCATAATGTCAGATGTGGCAAAGATTGCTGTGGGTCTAGGCTTTAATGCCAATAATTCTTTAGCTGCTTGGTAGGCTGAATCAAATGTATAATCTGCCCCCACGCCATACTCTTGTTTTGTGCCTATGCCAGATTCTGCCATGGCCCTTGTATAACCTTCACTGCGCAATCTTCCCGCAGTGCGGTCTTGAGCACCTGTAGAAACCAGCGCAATGCGCGTGTGACCTAAATCGATAAGGGCCTTCACCGCAGCATATGAGGCTTCTGTATTCTTTATACTCACCGTCGAGATATTTGAAGGTACTTTTAACCCTTCAAGTTCAACAGAGGTAAGTACAATGGGCACATCTGCAGTACTGAGAACCGAGAGTCCCTGTTCACTGTAATCGCCACCCAAGCATATCAACCCCCTCAGACGCTTCTCTTTTATAAGCCCCAAGGCCACTGAAGCGTCGTCATCGGCGCTGTGATGATAGTGTAAGAGCATACTGTAACTGGCCTCAGCGAGTTTTGACTCTATGGTCGCTATCATTAAGCTAAAAAAGGGATTATCTCTGCCTTTTACCATCACCCCAATGGTGTTGGAGTGGGTCAGCTTGAGATTTCTAGCACTGTTGTTGGGCACATAGCGCTGCTGCTGCATAATCTGCAGCACGTGTTCGCGCGTCTCTTGTGCCACATCGGGATGACCGTTGAGCACCCGCGATACGGTGCTAACAGCAACTCCTGAAAGCCGCGCAATATCTTTGATGTTCAAAGTCCCTCCTCCTGTTTGACAGTAGGACTGGTACCGTTATCGGTAACGTTTCCAATCGTATATAGCGTAACATAAATAGAGGCCTCCAGACAAGCTGGAAGCCTCTATTTGTAATGGTTTTAGGGTTGTGAATAGTCAGCTGCTCTCGTTGCGTAAAAGCCCACCAAATCGCCGAATTTGCGAAACTCCTCTTCGAATTCGTCGTTAAAGGCATAAATGCCTCGCGCTTCTCGCTTATACCAGCCGTAGTGATTCATTCTAAGGTCTGTGCCGACCACTTGTTTAGTGAGGTTCATGTAATTCGAAATTTGCTCTATGGACTGTGGACCGTGCACTTTTAAATACGCCCCCATTGCCACAGCACGCTCCTTATGCGCCGTAATAATCTTGGTCTTGCTCACACCACCTGTGTTCACACTGTGCTCTCTGCTAAATAGTTCTTTTAAAAAGGCCTTTTGCGCCTTCACATTCACTCTAAAAACTTGAAAGTCCGGCACTAGGGCCACTTCTACAAGGAGTCCAGAGGGGCGCTCGTGCACCAAGATCAACCCCAGGTGCAGTCTCTTAGCCAAGGCTTTAATCTCGTTGATTCTGCGTCTGCCAGAGATGCTCTTTGTGACGGGGAAGGCCATATACACACTCGAGCAGACGCACTGCCTTTGAATCGCCTGCATCACCAATTTCAGGTTGAATTGTCGCTTCATCTCTATAACCAGAAGCGCATCACTTCGCACTGCCACCACATCACAGCCCTTTACCTCGGCTTGTACGGTATAACCTTGGGATTCAAAATAGTTTTTAATGGGTTCATAAAGTTCTGATTCAGCATGAATTGGCATGAAGCACCTTTCTCAGTAGGGGACGCTTTAATGTGTAATAGCAAGGTTTAATAAGTAATCGCACGCTTTAAGAAAGTGCCCTTTTTGATATCGTCAAAAGCCGTGTTGAGTTCTTCCTTTGTGTTCATGACGATGGGCCCACCCCAAGAAATTGGCTCATCGAGCATGGTTGAGCTCACAAAAAGCACTTGTGCCCCATTTGATGTCGCACGAAGGTTAACAAATGAGCCTTGCGACAACTTGACGGCCGTCTTCTCTACGACTAGGGTATCGCCAACATAAACATCGCCCAACAAAGTGAAGATCAGGGCAGATCTGCTTTCGTCAACATCTATTTTAAGGGACGATTCACCTTCTAAATGAACATCGTAGTAATCTAAGGGAAGATATTTACTTTTATATCCTTCTACCCCATTGTAATTTCCAGCGAGTATCCTCAGCTTTCCCTTATGGAGTGGGACTTCTGGAATCTCGTCGCGCTTAATACTGTGATACCCAGGTGGCACCATTTTATCTTTGGCAGGAAGATTGAGCCATAACTGCACGCCTAAAAGGCGTTCAGATGCGGGTAAGTTTTCTTCGTGGAAAATGCCCGAACCAGCTGTCATCCACTGTACCTCGCCATCGCCTATGGTATCTGTATTGCCCAAGCTGTCGGAATGGGTCATAAAGCCCTTATAAACATAGCTAATGGTCTCTATGCCGCGATGGGGGTGCATGGGGAATCCTGCAGTGTACTCCTTTGGATTCACACTGTCGAAGGAGTCCAAAAGCAATATTGGATCGAAGGCCTTTACCGTATTGTGACCAAGTACCCTTACTAAACTTACACCTGCACCATCTTGGGTTCTAAACCCCTTGACTTCTTGCGCGACTTTTCGTTCCATATTGTCCTCCTTGTCTACATCCTGATATCAGTATAGCTCAGATTGACCGTGGGTGGAATAAGGTGGTGGAAAAGAAATATGTGGCGTTGGATTTTGGAAATTTGGTGTTTTGTGTTGTTTGTCGCATATTGGGTATTTGTATGGGTAATAGAGCATTCAATTGGAGGTTACGGCGTGAATAAAGATCAAAACAAAGGCGACAATGAAACTAGCCATGCGTTCTACAAGTCGATAGTAGATACCTCACCTACAGCTTATGCACTGCATAAGGTAATCTTGGACGAGCTAAATAATCCCTGTGATTACGAGTTTGTGGAGGTTAACAAGGCCTTTGAACAGCTCACTACCTTGAGCGCAGCAGATATTATTGGCAAGCGCGTCACCGCGGTATTACCGGGCATTTTGCAAAGTGATTTCAACTGGATACGCTTTTATGGCGACATTGCCATGAATGGCAGAGTCGAGGAATTTGAGCAATTTGCTGAGCCTTTGCACAGATGGTATAAAGTGAATGCCTACTCTCCCAAAAAGGGCTATTTTGTGACCCATTTTGTAGATATCAGCAAACTGAAGTCTTATCAAAATGAGCTTGAAGAGGCGGAGTGGAAGTTTAAAGCACTTTTTGAGAAAGGGCCCATTGGCGTTGCTTACCATGAGATGATCTATGACGAGGCTGGCAAGCCCATCGACTATCGCTTTATCGATGCCAACGAGGCTTACCAAACACTCACTGGCGTGAATCCTATAGGAAAATTGGTAACAGAGGCTTTTCCAGGTATAGAGAAAGACAAATTTGATTGGATTGGCACCTTTGGAAAGGTTGCGAAAACGGGGGAGTCTTTTCATTTTGAACAGTACCTTGAATCCAACGACAGGTGGTACGATTGTGTAAGTTATCAGTATAAGCCTAACCACTTTGTGGCCGCTTTTTCAGAAATAACATCGCGTAAAAAATTGGAAGCCACGCTTAAACAAACGATTAACGACCTATTGGCCTCACAAAAAACTGCGCATTTGGGAACATGGCGATTAAATGTTTTGACCAATGAAGTGGTGTGGTCTGAAGAGCTCTATAAAATGTACGGTTTTGATCCAACCCAGCCACCGCCGCCTTATACAGAGCACATGAAGCTCTTCACCCCCAAAAGCTGGGCCGATTTATCAGAAGCTCTCAATATTACGCGAACCCTTGGCATTCCTTATGAACTCGAGCTAGAGACCATTACCAAAGATGGTTCCAACGGCTGGATGTGGGTTATGGGCGAAGCTGTTAAAGATTCTAGTGGCGCTATTATAGGTCTTTGGGGTGCTGCCCAAGACATCACAGAGCGCATCAAGTCGAAAAATGAAATTCAGAAAATCAATGAAGTGCTAATCGCCAATAAAGAGGAACTTGAAGCACTTAACGAAGAATTAAGGACCACTTTAGAAGACTTAGAGGCCGTGAATAACGAGCTCAATAAAGCAAAAGATTTGGCAGAAGAAGCAAATATCTCTAAAAGTCATTTTCTTGCAAATATGAGTCACGAAATTAGAACGCCGATGAATGGGTTAATGGGCATGTTGCAACTGCTTCAAACAACTACACTCGACAAAGAACAACACGAGTTGACAAATGTGGCAACTGCTTCTGCCAATTCTCTTTTAGCCCTTGTCAATGACATCCTCGATTATTCTAGAATAGAAGCAGGTAAAATAGAACTCGAGACAAAAGATTTTAACCTTGAAGATTTAATCCACGAAGTAATCACGCTCTTTAGAGTTTCTGCAAACACATCTGGGTTATCTATCTACTCACATATACCAAAGGATATTCCCAATCTATTCAGCGGCGATGCCTTTAGAATCAAACAGATTGTTTCAAATCTCATAGGCAATGCCATAAAATTCACAAAGAGTGGTAGCGTCACATTAAGTGTCAGTGCTTTGCGCATCGTAAACGAGCGGCAAGCAGAACTAGAAATTGTTGTGGAAGATACGGGGATAGGTATTCCAGAAGATAAACTCGACAGTCTATTTAAACGCTTCAGTCAATTAGACAGCTCTACTACCCGACTCTATGGGGGAAGCGGCCTCGGGCTTGCCATTTGCAAGGGGCTCGTCAAGAAAATGGGCGGAGACATTTGGGTTCAAAGCCAAGTCGGGGTTGGCAGTCGCTTCTATTTCACCTGTTTAGTAGAGATTAAAACGGCAACGCCCATAAACGATACAAGTGCTCAGTTAGCAGCACCTCAGCATTCCCATAATATAGCGATACTCCTAGCCGAAGATGACGATGCCAGTCGCATGCTGATAGAAATCGTTGCAATCAAAAAAGGCTGGCAAGTGATTTCTGCAAAAAATGGCAAGGAAGCCGTCGCCCTTTTTACAAAGCACAGCTTCGATATTGTTTTTATGGATATTCAAATGCCTGTAATGAATGGTTATATGGCCACTGGACTCATTCGAGCGCTCGAAAAAGCTACTGACAAGCATACACCCATCATTGCCTTGACCGCCTATTCGATTAAAGGGGATCGAGAAAAGTGTCTGCAAGAAGGCATGGACGATTACCTGTCTAAGCCTGTTAACTTGGGTGAGTTTAATGAAATGGTGTTAAAGTGGACGCACGATTAACAGCTATAGCCATTGTATAGTTATTTGACCTATGTTATAATAGGACCTAATACTAAAACCTGCTATTTATTTTAGTAAAGTCAAATAACTCCTATTCCGAAGTGAGGACCCCTATGAAATTTCCTCCATTGACAATTGGTCAATTAGCTGCGAAACTTCCCATTATTCAGGGTGGTATGGCAGTCAAGATTTCCACAGCACCTCTTGCGGCGGCAGTCGCTAACGAAGGTGGCATCGGCGTTATCGCCGGTACTGGTCTCAGCCTAGAAGAGCTGAGAAACGAAATTCGAAAAGCACGCGCAATGACAGACGGCATTTTGGGCGTCAATATTCTCTTTGCAGTTTCCGAGTTCGCAGAACTCGTTAAAACGTCGATTCAAGAAGGTATCGACCTGGTAATATCTGGAGCTGGCTTTTCAAGAGACATGTTCCAATGGGGTAAAGAGACAGGTACGCCAATTGTGCCCATTGTCTCTTCTTCAAAAGGTGCAATGATGGCAGAAAAACTCGGCGCGAGTGCAGTTATTGTCGAAGGTAAAGAAGCCGGTGGCCATTTGGGTACCGACCGCAGCATTAAAGAAATTATTACAGAAGTTATGGCATCTGTAAAAATTCCAGTGGTCGCTGCCGGTGGTATTATGGATGGCTTCGACTTGTTTGAATTTCTACAGATGGGCGTTTCGGGCGTTCAAATGGGCACACGCTTTGCAGCGACTCACGAATCTGGCGCTTCAGAAGAAATGAAAGCCCTGTATGTGGCCAGCGAGCCTGGCGATGTGGTACTCGTTGACAGCCCCGTTGGCCTTCAAGGCAGAGGGCTTCGAAGCGAGCTAACAGAGCGCCTAGTCGCCAATGGCTCTGAGCCCATCACCCGATGTGTGCAGTGCTTAAAGCGCTGTTCTAGAAGCTTTTGCATTATGAATGCGCTCTTTGCAGCTGTAGGCGATGGTACCTCACGCGAGGCCTTGTACTTCTCTGGCGAATACGTGCACAAAATCAAATCGATTATGTCTGTTAAAGAGGTCTTCGAGCAGCTAAAGCAGGAATTTTCTGAAGCGGCAACACGCGCAGGTAGCTCCTTAACCCTTGTGGATTAAAATAGCATCAATTAGAAAACGCGCTGTGGTTATCCACGAGCGCGTTTTTTAATATTGTCTGCGACTACGATTAAAATTAAAGACAGTATTGCAGCAGCTACTGCAGAATACAACCACGGCCTCTGAAGGGGAACCGGACAAGCACCGCCCAAACGCCATGCATCAAAGCGCTGGTAAAGCGCGATGCCGCCAATAGAAGCTGCATAAAGCAGCAACAGGTTGGAAACCCATTGAAGCCAGGTATTATACTTTTGATTGATCATCTTCGTCCACCATTAATTGATTGGGTGTAGATACCGCTAGAATCTTCACTGATTTTGAAGTGGCATTATACCAATTGTGCGCCTTTAGCGAAGAAAAATGTGCCGTATCTCCTGGATAGAGTTCGCGTTCTTCTTCGTCGATGACCAAAGTGAGTATGCCTTCTACCACGTAGATAAACTCCTCGCCTGCATGGCTAAATGGGCTAAGGGGCTCGTATACCTTTTGTGGCAGTATTTCTATCATGCGCGGAAACAAGATTTTATCTGTATAATCGGGACTTAGCTGATAGTAAATAAAGCGATCTTCTTCGACGGATAGCACTTGCTGTTGGTGTCTCTTAAGCACGTTGCTCTCTCGGCGATTGCTCATATTGAAGAAAAAATTCAAGTTAACTTCTAATGCCTCCGACAGCTTCTGCAAGGAATCAACAGCAACGGTTGTAAGTCCACGTTCTAATTGAGAAATAAATCCCGTCGACAAACCGGTGGCATCTGATAAATTTTTAAGGGTCATCTCTTTCTTTAATCGCTGCTCTTTAATGCGCTTTCCAAGCTGATCTAGCATAAAGCCTCCTAATATGCACCCTATGTGACTATGAGATAATTGACCACCCCAAGTTGCATCAATTTTTGTTCTACACGGGCCATAAACGTCTTATCTGCCATGGCCTTGTGCTGCCAATTACCCTTTACCCCGTGAGATCTAAAGCCAATCACCTTATAGCGGATATGGGGGTGACTTTGCAAATGTTTGGCCACCCAACTTAGGGTTGTTTCCCATGCGAGGTCTGGATGTACGACCGTGCGTATTTCTTTCACAATGCCCCAAGCCAATAGGGTTAACGCGCTCCTTTGAATCAAATCAAAGGGCACACCCGTTAGCAAGAGGTGTTCCTCAGCATCTGCACTTTTAATGTCGAGCATCACACCCTCAATCATACCTTTAATATCTTCGATTGCGCCTATCTGAAGCCCATTGCTGTCTATCAGCACAGGTATGGCTTGTGCGTAAAGTGCCTCTACAAGGTCCTTCAAAAAAGCACCTTGCAATGTGCATTCTCCACCGGTAATGGTAACGCCGTCAATAAATGCACGATAAGGCAAAACCCCTTGCAGCACTTCGTTGACACTTATGGGTACGCTGTGATCGAATGCGGGTATGGTTTCTGGATTATGGCACGTTAGACAACGCATATTACAGCCCTGAAAAAAAATAACCGCGCGATTGCCCGGTCCATCTACAGCGCTAAAGGGAAGTATCTGACGCACATACCCTTTGCCAACTGACTTTGTTTGATCACACATCTATAGCACCTTTACATGAAAATCCATTTAGTGAGTAGTGGAATGAATGCGCCAATAATGACGTCGGTGGGATAATGCACACCTAAATAAACACGAGAAATACCACAGAGTAAGGCCAAGAAAAGAAATGGGGTATAGAGCATGGGCATCCACATACCGAGAATCAACGCCAGTGTAACAGCTGCCGTGGTGTGGCCAGAGGGGAAGCTATAGATATCTTTGGGCACACATACTGACAAATTTACATTGGCCAATAGTTCGAAGGGACGCTTGCGACCGAATAGGCGCTTGATGCCATGGGTAATCACTTGGGCAATTGAGAATAAGAGCAGCGGTTCTTTGAGGGGGGCATTCTTTACTATCATGAGGATAAACACCAAGCCCATTAATGCAGAATAAGTACCCACGTCGAAAAGCATAGATACAAATTTCATGAGCCTATCCCAAAGTGGCACATTGCTTAAACAATTGATTCTATAAAACAGTGCAATATCGCGCTGTAAGATATGTGTTTTAAAAAAATGACTCAAGTGTGCCTCCCTAGCAAACAAATGTTATAATAAGCCTATACTGATGCTCCAATAAAAATGTGAGGAACATATGATTGCCATCCATTTTAAGCGCCTTTTAAATATAAAAAGTCTACTTCTCTATTATGCCTTAATTTTAGTCCTATTCCTACTGCTGACTTCAATTTTTAACAATTTTTCAGAGCGTCTCACAAAGAGCGATCAAATTCGACTTGGCATTGTCAGCGAAGATACGCATGCACTCGCTCAAGTTTTGTTGGACAGCTTTAAGAATAGCCCTCAATTTACCGCCCTCTTCAAGTTGCAGTTCGATTCCTCAAAGGTTATAAAAAATGCATTCGAAACAGACCAGCTCGACGCCTACGTTGTGATTCCAACGGGCTTTACAGAAGGCTTACTCACCTATAACAACCAGTCCATAGACCTCTATGGACACCTCGAAAACCCCCTAAAAAATCAACTGATCGCCTCTATTTTGAGCGGATATGCCAGCTATATCGATGCATCGAATGCCGCAACCTGGTCGCTGTACTTTACCATGAAAGACGCGAAACTTCCCACTAGCGAAATTGTGAAGGTCAACAATGCCTTTTCTTTTGAAATGATCGGCGCTACATTGGGAAGAGGCAACTACTTTGAAATGCATCCTGTTTCCGAGTTGCCCATGCTCTCATCTATAAGTTATTTTGCATTGGCGCTCCCCTTTGGCCTTATTACATTGACCACGCTTACAGCCGGAACGCAGGCGATTATCAACAGAAACCAGGCCGTTCACAAACGTTTGGCCATAGCAGGACAGCCCTACATCAAGCAAATCATTGCCGAACATATGGCCCAATGGTTACACGGTTTGCTCCTACTGCTACCTGCTTTTGCAATGCTCCTTATCTTTATGCCAAAGCAATTTGTTTCGTCTATTTTACTCCTCTCGTTAAGTTGGTGGCTCTGGCAAAGCGGGTGGCGATTATTCAGTCTTTTGACAGACGATGTAAACGCCTATGTGATGACCGCCTCTTCGATGGCTTTTGTCATTGTTCTAGGCAGCGGTGGCTTTATCCCCTTTTTAATGCTGCCCGATTGGCTAAAGGGCATAGGTTCCTACCTCCCAAATATGCTTCTTATGCAGGTAATCACCCAGCCCCAAAGCGCTTATACCATTCAAGTTGCTAGCGTTGTACTGATCATTATCATCGCCTTGTTCATTGCCCTTGAAGCGCGGTTAACCGCCCTTAAATTGACTGGGGGCCGCTAATGCATGCACTTATCCTCGTCGTAAAACGCTGGCTCAGGCAGCCAAGCGCATGGTTCTTTCTCGCCTTATGTATCGCGGCCATTGCTGCTTTTAGCGTGCAGCTCCATCAGAAATCCCATCCGATAGTCACTTTTTCCATCGCCCTGGTGGACCTCGAAGGCTCAGAGGCATCGCAAAGCTTCGCAAAAGCCCTCGATGCCCACGATTTAATCATCGCCCAAGTACACGAACAAAAAAAGGCGACTCAGCTCTTTAACCGAGGTCTTGTGGTCGCCGTGCTAGAAATCCCTCCAAACTATTTTGCATCCCTTCAAACCGACCAGTTAAAATTGACTTATCGCGCTTACAACGGTGCAGCCCCTGCCCTCACAGATATCATCGCCCAATCGCTCATGCCTCACATTGGAGCAACCCGCTTAAAGCAGGCAACAGCTCGCTATTTATCACGTGACTGGATACCCACCGCCAATGCACACTACAATAACTACTTGCTCGAACATCCCACTACGTTTAATGCACAGATTGAAGCAGTGAGCACTTTAAAAGGACTGACCAACGAAGTCCAGCAACAATTAGTGACTGCGACTAACCAGGCCTTGGGCTACGGCTTTATCCTCATTTTGCTCTTGCTCACTCGGCAGCAGGCCTACCACACATCTATTGTGAGCCATACTGAGCTCAGGCTAATCACAATCCCTGGCCAATATACTGCAATGCGCATCGCGCAGTGCATCTGGGATTTATTTTTAGTTGCCGTTCCATGGTCCTTGCTCATTGCAAATACCCTGGTTTTTCTACATCTTAAAGTGCACTTGGCCGCTACGTTATGGGTCTTTGGCCTGGTGATTCTCCTGCTATACAGATGGTTGATTTCTGAAGTTTATGGTCTCTTTCACGGTAGGGACCAAATGGGTCTTAGTGGGCATAGCTACATCGTTGAACTGTGCGTGATATCTTTGATCATTTTTCCCGGCATTATGGGTGGCGCTTTGTTTCCGGTAGATTGGCTGCCTACAATCCTTAAAGACTGGATGCAGTGGAATCCCTTTTACGCC